>JAUVHQ010000351.1 GCA_030593185.1 Bacteroidota bacterium | reverse complement strand
TGCGAAGATGGTTGGTATAATACAAAGACTGATATCAGTAACCTCAGAAAAAATGCCCTGGTAAAATCTAAGAATCAAACAGTTAAAGGAGATTCAATTTATTATGAAAAAATAAACGGTTATGGAAAAGCCTATGGTAATGTTGAATTGACTGATACATTGAAAGATATAATTGTTAGAGGAAATTTTTCAGAGTATTTTGAACAACCGGAAAGATTCTTTGTAACTGATAGTGCTGTTTTTATTCAAATTACCAGCACCGATAGTCTCTTTGTTCACGCCGATACGCTCAGGTCTTTTAAAGATTCAACTAAAACATACCGTACAGTAAGTGCATATTACCATTGTAAAATGTATAAGGATGATTTTCAGGCTAAATGCGATTCAATGGTTTATTC
This sequence comes from Bacteroidota bacterium, assembly GCA_030593185.1. Taxonomy (GTDB): domain Bacteria; phylum Bacteroidota; class Bacteroidia; order Bacteroidales; family VadinHA17; genus JADFUQ01. The sequence goes on along the minus strand of JAUVHQ010000351.1, from coordinate 2,158 downwards.
ATTCCGGGATTCAGTTATCCACTTGTATAATGATCCCGTTCTGTGGTCAGATAAAAATCAGTTAACTGCCGATTCTATAGCAATTTTTACAGAAAGCGGGCACGCTGATCATCTGGAAATGTACAATAGCGCATTCATTATTACACAGGAAGATAGTATTCGGTTCAATCAGATTAAAGGCAAGAATATGATTGCATTTTTCCGGGATGATGACCTTTACCGGATAAATGTTACCGGTAACGGTGAAACAATTTATTATACTATTGACGAAGAAGAGATAGTGGGAGTAAATCAGGCACTTTGCAGTGGCATTATTATTTACCTTGAAAACGAGGAAATAAGTAAAATCAGCTTTCTTGGCAATCCGGATGGTATTATGTCCCCACCGGATTATGAAGATCCTGAAAATCTTAAACTTGAAGGTTTTAGTTGGCTGGAATCATTCCGCCCTCTAAACAAATGGGATATTTTTAAATGGAAATAAGCGTATAGAACATGTTCGGTTAATACTCATCCTCGTTAAAAAAGAAATCATCTTTACTTGGATAGTCAGGCCATATATCTTCAATGCTTTCATATATTTCATCCTCATCTTCAATCTCCTGAAGATTTTCAATTACTTCTAACGGTGCCCCGGAACGGATTGCATAATCGATTAATTCATCTTTAGCTGCAGGCCAGGGAGCATCTTCCAATTTTGACGCTAATTCAAGTGTCCAATACATTTATGCTCAATTTTAGATTCCCTTCAATAAATGAACCTCCTGAAAAATTGTGCAAATATATAAAAATATATATCAAATAATCAAATGGGGAAAATTATTTTTTTGAACCTGGATGCCAATGAATTTCTCTTATCTTAAAATCTTTTGTAAGCTTACGTGAAAGGACAAAGAGATAATCAGATAACCTGTTAAGATACCTGGCACATATCCTGCTTTTCTTACCAATGTTATCAATTGCCAAAACTTTTCTTTCAGCTCTGCGGCAAACACATCTCGCTATATGACAATATGAAATAATTGTATTTCCTCCGGGGATAATAAATGAAGATAAAGTTTCAAGGTTTTTATCTATGGAGTCTATCTTATCTTCAATATTAGTAATATCCTTTTCTCCAAGTCCGGGGACAATAACTTTATTGTCAGGATAATCTGAAGCTAAAACCGCAGCAGCGGTCATAAGACAACTTTGAATCCACTCAAGAAAAGATTTATCATCATTATTGATCTTTTGAACCCTAATCAACCCAATATAAGAATTCAATTCATCAACCGATCCGTATGCTTCAATTCTTACATGGTTTTTCGGCACTCTTGCATCTCCGGCTAATGATGTTTCTCCCTGGTCTCCTGTCCCGGTATAGATCTTCACTGTAAACTATATTATTGAGTAGTTATGTTAAACGCTGCAACACAATTCTTTATTTCAAATTTTCCAAAGAGTTCAAAGTTACGAGTTACGAGTTGCGTGTCTGCTCTCAGCTCTTCGCTCTTTGCTCTTCGCTCTCTGCTTTCTTATTACTTGTGTCTGAATCAACCATACCATCAATTAACCTGATAATTCTGTTAGCACGTTGAGCAATACCCTCTTCATGAGTAACAAGTATAATAGTATTCCCTCCCTCATGTATCTGGCCAATTACATCCATAATGTCATTTGAAGTTTTAGAATCAAGGTTTCCTGTGGGCTCATCTGCCAAAATAATTGAAGGATGATTAACCAGTGCCCTTGCCATTGCAACCCTTTGACGTTGTCCTCCGGAAAGCTCATTAGGTTTATGGGTTATCCTGTCTAACAAACCTACACTTTCAAGAACTTCCTTAGCCCTGATAATTCTGTCCGGCTTTGCTACACCGGAGTAAACCATAGGAAGCATAACATTTTCAAGGGCAGAATACCGGGGTAACAGATTAAAAGTCTGGAAAATAAAACCAATCTCCTGGTTTCGAATTTCAGCCAGTTTGTTGTCTTCCATCTTGCTTACATCAACACCATTGAGAATATATTTTCCGCCCGTTGGTGTATCAAGACAGCCTACCAGGTTCATCAAGGTAGATTTCCCTGAACCCGAAGGACCCATTATAGCTACATATTCACTCTTATCTATCTTAATAGAAACTGAACGAAGTGCTTTTACAACTACTGTTCCTACATA
>JAUVHQ010000266.1 GCA_030593185.1 Bacteroidota bacterium | reverse complement strand
GGAGTTATTGCTAATGTAACCATTAACCAGATTTACCAGAACACGGGGGAAAATATTCTTGAAGCAATTTATATTTTTCCCGCTTCAACCAGGTCGGCAGTATATTCAATGAAAATGAAGATTGGTGAAAGGGAGATAATTGCTGTGATACAGGAAAGCGAAAAAGCAAGGCAGAATTATGAAGCAGCTAAAGCCAACGGACAGACAGCATCACTACTGGAACAGGAAAGACCCAATGTTTTTAAGATGAACGTGGCTAATATCCTTCCTGGTGATGTTATCGAGGTAGAAATGAAATATTCAGAATTGCTCATACCGGAATCTGCAATATATGAATTTGTCTTCCCTACCGTGGTTGGTCCGAGATATGCAGGAGATTCAGACCGTACCAATCCACAGGATGACAATTGGGTAAGCAATCCATATCTGAAAGAGGGTAAATCGCCCAATTATTCTTTTGATATAGAAGTTAATATTTCAGCAGGATTACCAATCCAGTCATTATCTTCGCTTTCGCACGATATTATAATTACTTACCAGGGTAAAAACAAAGCACGGATAGGGTTAAAAAATCCCGAAACTTTTTATGGTGATAAAGATTTTATTCTTGATTACCGTCTTTCCGGTGACAGAATTGAATCGGGGCTTATATTATACAAAGGAGAAAAGGAGAATTTTTTCCTTGCAATGGTACAGCCGCCAAATCGGGTTCTCCGGGAAGAAATGCCTCCACGTGAATTTATTTTCATTGTAGATGTTTCTGGCTCAATGCACGGATTTCCTCTGAATGTTTCCAAACAACTGATGAAAAACCTGCTTAATGATCTCAGACCAAATGACAGGTTTAATGTTCTGCTTTTTGCCGGTTGTTCAAACCTGTTTTCTGAAGAATCGGTTCCGGCAAAAGAAGAAAATATCGCGAATGCCATTTATTTTATCAATAAGCAATCAGGTGGCGGAGGTACAGAATTGCTCTCTGCTCTGAAAAGGGCAATGACCCTGCCGCAAACCGAAGGTTACTCCAGGAGTTTCGTTATTGCCACCGATGGTTACATCCGTGTTGAGAAAGAAACTTTTGATTTTATGGACAGGAACCTTGGTGAAGCAAACTTTTTCACTTTTGGCATCGGTTCTTCGGTAAACAGGTATCTGATTGAAGGCATGGCACATGTTGGAAGAGGCAAGCCTTTTGTTGTTATTAATGAAAAAGAGGCAGAGAAAAAAGCTGCCGGTTTCAGAAAATATATTTCAACCCCGGTATTAACTAATATTGAAGTATCATTCAATGGTTTTAATGCATACGATATTGAACCGTTGAATGTGCCGGATCTGCTGGCTGAACGTCCGGTAGTTTTGTTCGGAAAATGGAAAGGATCACCAATGGGTTCAATTGAAGTAAAAGGCACATCTGGCGGAAAGAAGTATAATAAAATTCTGAAAGTAAGTTCTGTAATTCCTTCAAATGAAAACTCAGCTATTAAATATCTGTGGGCAAGGGAAAAGATCCGTTTTTTAGACGACTACCAGCAAGTATCAGGTTCAGATGAAGATATAAAAGAGAAAGTCACTGCACTTGGTTTAAAATATAATCTTTTAACGAAATATACCTCTTTTATCGCGCTGGATTCAGAAATAAGGAATGAGAACGGACAGATAACTACAATAAAACAACCTTTACCGCTTCCTAATGGGGTAAGTAATTATGCAATCGGAGGAATAGCTAAAAAATCAGCAATATTATCAAGCAGATCATCAAAAACAAAAGGATATTATCCGGCTATTCAGGTTTCGGCTGAAACGATGGAAGTTGAAGATGAAATGGTTTATTCACCGGCTGTTGAAGTAAATCCGGAATATAAAGGCGGGGTAAATGAGTTAACCGCTTTTTTCAAAAAGAATCTGGTTTTCCCCGAATCACTTAAAAAAGCCGGGATCAAAGGTGTTGTTTTTGTTCAGTTCATTGTAGATAAATATGGTAATGTAAAAGAGATTAAAGTTATAAAAGGGTTACACCCTGATTCGGACCGTGAAGCAATAAGGTTAATTAAGTTGACAAACGGAAAATGGAATCCGGGTACCCGAAACGGAAATGCTGTAGATATGCAGATGATTATTCCCATTAAGTTTTAATTCATTTTCATACCCGCCAGGTAGTTCAGAACCGCCTGGTGGGTATTTTCTATTAAACTCCCATCCATTAAGCAGGAATTTTTTGAAAACCAAAAGAAATTTAATACTTATCTTGACACTCAATATAATTAACTAAAGTTTCGCATTTTGTTATATTTAACGTAATTGATTAATAATGAACCTTTTATCGGTTATTATATTTTCATCTTTGTGTTTCTTAGAGTCTTGGAGCCTTAGCCTGCCCCGTAAGGAGGAATGACTGTACCGGGGTGGCTAAAAGAAAAGCGCCACCAAGACACAAAGGCACAAAGATTCACAAAAAAATTCTAACAAAAAACGGAAATAGTAATAAATTAAATATCAGCATGATAACATATTAATGGTTCTGTAAACTATTAATATATAATTAATTAATTTATCTGCGTAACTTTAGTAATTAATTGAATAGTGAAATATAAAAACACAAAACAACTCGTAATTGCAAATGTCTGACCAAGATCAAACAAATGGATTAAAAAGAAAGTTAGGGCTTTTTCCCGTTACTAATATTGTAATTGCCAATATGATCGGTACAGGGATATTTGTCACTTCAGGTCTGCTATTGGCCGGTCTTAACAACCCCCTGATAATGATAATGCTATGGGTAGCCGGAGGAATAATGGCATTATTGGGGGCAATGTGCTATGGTGAACTTGGAGCAGCATACCCCAGTGCAGGTGGTGAGTATATTTTTCTTTCAAAATTGTTCCATCCTTTGGCTGGTTTTCTGAGTGGATGGGTTTCATTTATTGTCGGGTTCTCGGCACCAATTGCAGCAGCTTCAATAGGATTCAGTGAATATTTTGTACGTGCTGCTCCGCAGGTCATCTTATGGGGAGAAGCCATAGGCATTTCTGATCCGCAACTCATTAAGAGAATATTATCTGCACTGGTTATCTTATTGTTCACCCTGGTTCATCTCAGGGGTATTAAATTTGGGACAACAGTCCAAAACGGTCTGACCATGTATAAAATTGTTTTACTAGCCGGCTTGTTAATTATTGGATTTTTGTTTGGGAAGGGAGATATTGGTCACATGGTTCAGGGTTTGGAATATTCATTCGATTTCGGAGGGTGGAAGACCATCGGGCTGTCTTTTCTGTGGATAACCTTTGCCTATAGTGGCTGGAATGCATCCACCTATATCGGGTCAGAGATCCGTAACCCGGCAAAAAATATTCCTTATTCTTTATTGTTGGGTACAGCTCTGGTGATGGTATTGTATGTTGCTCTAAACATCCTGTTTGTTTATGCAATTCCTCCAGAAGAGATGAAAGGAGTTATATCTGTAGGCGGACTTGCAGTTGGTAATTTATTTGGCAAGACCTGGGAACAAATTTTTTCTTTACTCGTTTCCTTTGCACTGTTCTCATCCATCAGTGCTTTTATAATCCTCGGGCCAAGGGTCTATTTTGCCATGGCTAAAAGGGGTCATTTTTTCAGGTTCGCCTCTAAAGTTCACCCCAGGACACAAGCCCCCTACCTGTCAATAATAATACAATCAGTTATTGCAATTATTATGGTCATGTCCGGAACATTCGAC
>JAUVHQ010000170.1 GCA_030593185.1 Bacteroidota bacterium | reverse complement strand
GCTTTGAGCGCAAAGAAAATACATGAACATAAACTAAAAGGTGTAGGTGCCATTGCAAGTAGTCTGGCTGCAGAAAAGTATAAACTGGAGATATTGGCTTCAAGTATTGAGACCAATAAGTTGAACTACACACGGTTCCTTCTGTTATCAGATAAAGAAAACGGGATCCCCCTGTCTGAAAAAAATAAAGCCAGTATCTATTTTACTCTGGGACATGAAATTGGCAGCTTATCGAAAATCCTGATGATACTTTCATTTTACAATATGAACCTGAGTAAAATACAATCTTTACCTATTGTTGGAAAAGAGTGGGAATACCAATTTTACGTGGATCTGGAATATGATAACTATGACATGTATAAAAAGGCGATTGAAGCTATTAAACCGTTTTCTGATAAAATCGGGATCCTTGGAGAATTTAAAAAAGGGAGAAAGATACTATGAAAATACCTGTTGCATCACGAACAAAGGGTGTTAATGAATACTATTTCTCAGGTAAGCTGAAGGAGATTGAAGAGATGAACAAATTGGGATTGAATGTTATTAACCTGGGTATAGGAAGTCCTGATCTTTCCCCTTCTTCTGAAACTATCCAAAAATTGATTGATAGCAGTTTATCCCCTGTTAGCCATGGTTATCAGAGCTATATAGGAGTTTCTGAACTTCGAAAGTCGCTATCTGACTGGTATCTGAAGTTTTTCGGAGTAAAACTTGATTGTGATAAGGAGATCCTTCCTCTGATGGGATCGAAAGAGGGAATATTTTATTTAACTATGGCATACCTTGAACCCGGTGACGAAGTGCTTGTTCCCGATCCGGGTTATCCAACATACTGGTCGGTATCTGCTCTTTTGGGCGGGAAAGTAACAACATATAACCTGAGTAAAGAAAATGGATGGTATCCGGATTTCAATGAATTGGGAAACCGTGATTTAAGAAAAGTAAAAATTATGTGGGTGAATTATCCGCATATGCCCACCGGTGCATCCCCATCAAAAGATCTTTTCAGGCAGCTTGTCGATTTTGGACATAAACATCAGATCCTTATCTGTCATGATAACCCCTATAGTTTTATTTTAAACAAAGTCCCTATGAGCATATTGGAAACTGATGGAGGAAAAGAAGTGGCATGTGAACTTAATTCTCTGAGCAAGTCGCACAATATGGCAGGCTGGAGGATTGGAATGTTGGCAGGTAGTGGTGATCTTATCAGAAATGTGCTAAAAGTAACAACCAATATTCAATCGGGGATGTTTCTGCCATTGCAACATGCTGCTCAACAGGCTTTGTCTAATAACGGGAAGTGGTTTGAAAAGCTTAATTCAGAATATGTAAAAAGGAGAGAAGTGGCCTGGCAATTGCTGGATCTGCTGGAGACTGAATATAGCAGGGATCAGTCAGGAATGTTTGTATGGGCAAAGCTTAGAGGCACAAGTGATGACTATGGATTCTCAGACAGGATATTGAAAGTGGCAAACGTTTATATTACTCCTGGGAGTATTTTTGGTGTTAATGGCGAAGGGTATATAAGGGTTTCGTTATGTACACCGGTTAATAAATTCAAAGAATCAATTGAAAGAATAAAAAGAATCGTAACTAATAAGTACTTATACTTCGGCTAATCGCTCAGTATGAAAAGTGAACTAAAGTTAAGAGTGCCTAAAGTTAAGTAAGGTGAGTAGGTAAAAAAATGAGTAAATGGGTAAATGAGAAGAGGGGAAGAGGCGAAGAAAGAGGTGAGAGATGAGATGTGAGTGAAGAAGTAAGAAAAAGAAAATACTGAATATAGAATTTTGAATATCGAATGTAAAATGAAGAAGCCTATAGTTAAATATTTGAAAGCCAAAAAAAACGAAGAATACAACTACCCCGTCGGGGTTGAATTATTGTAGCTATGTGAAAACATAGTAAACGCGCCGGAACTACCGGTTTTAACTAGTACCACTATCGTTGCATCCGGCGCAAGAAACAGAGAAATAGGTGAGTAAAGTGAATGGTTTAGTAATTTAAATTTTAGTCATTTTGAATTTTAAACACTGAATAGTTACAAAGAATCAAATAAGATGGGAAAAAAACTGAAACTTGAGAAATTAGACTGTATGGGCTCAAAGAAAGAGAGACCTTTCCTGGTTTCAGGACCGTGCAGCGCAGAGAATGAAAAACAGGTTATTGAAACTGCAGTGGAACTTGCCAGGTATGGAGTGCAGGTTTACCGGGCAGGTATCTGGAAACCCAGAACGCGTCCTGATTCTTTTGAAGGAATGGGAGCAGTAGCTCTTCTATGGCTCAGAAGAGTAAAAGAGGAAACCGGAATGCTTACGGCAACAGAAGTGGCAAATATTCTCCATGTTAAAATGGCTCTTGATGCAGGTATTGATATTATATGGATTGGAGCCAGGACAACTGCTAACCCATTTGCTGTACAGGAAATTGCAGATGCCGTTAGGGGTTCGGATATTCCGGTTTTTATCAAAAATCCGATCAATCCGGATATTGGTCTTTGGATTGGTGCCATTGAACGAATTAATAAGGCAGGAATAAAAAAGATAGTTGCTGTACATCGTGGATTTTCAACCTTTCAGGAAACAAAATTCAGAAATACTCCACACTGGGAAATTCCTATTGAACTTAAAAGAAGAATACCGGAGCTTCCTCTTATTAATGATCCTAGTCATATTTGCGGAAGACGGGATTTGCTGCAGGATGTGTCCCAGAAAGCAATGGATCTGGATTTTGACGGTTTGTTTGTTGAATCTCATATCGATCCGGATAAGGCGTTAAGCGATAGCAATCAACAAATAACTCCGGAAGCTTTGGGTGAGCTTATTGATTCACTTATAATCCGGAAACCGGAAATAAATGGTAACGAAGTAAATGAAGTTCTTGATTCATTAAGAGTTAAAATTGACCAGTATGATAAGTCATTACTTGATATAATGCAGAACCGGATGGAAATATCTGAACAGATTGGCAGGTTTAAGAAATCGAAAAATATAACAATTCTCCAGACTAAAAGGTGGTCAGAGATTGTGGATGATCGCGTTATAACAGGTATGGTAAAAGGACTTAGCAGGAATTTTATCATGAAAATTTATACAGCGATCCATGAAGAATCGATTAACTGGCAGAATGCTGTGATGAGATCAAATAGGAAATCGAAATAATGAAAAAATACTTTTCGGAGTGGGCACAATCTTCAAAGTTATTATCTTTAGCCTGTTGGTAAATCAATAATCTTTCTATGCAGGAATATATTATTAAGTCGGAAATTGGTTCTTCCAGGATACTTGTTGGTGAATCTTTGGGGAATGTAAAAAAGTATCTGCCTCATAATAGGGTAATAATTATCACTGATGAAAATGTTTCCAGTCTGTTTAAGGACAAATTTCCCGGTTTCCCGGTGATAACAATTGGTACAGGTGAAAAATCAAAAACAATAGATACTGTAAGTGAAATAACCGATGAATTCATCAGACTTGGTGTTGATCGCGGCAGTTTTATCCTCGGGATAGGAGGAGGGGTGGTTTGTGATATCACCGGGTTTGCAGCCTCAATATTTATGAGAGGTCTGAGTTTTGGTTATGTTTCCACAACACTGCTTTCCCAGGTGGATGCCAGTGTTGGAGGAAAAACAGGGGTGAATTACCGGGGGTACAAAAATATGCTGGGCTCATTCCGGCAGCCTGAATTTGTTTTGTGCGATACGGATATGCTTAAAACCCTCCCGGAACAGGATTACCGGTCGGGTTTTGCCGAGGTTGTGAAACATGGGGTAATTAAGGACCGGGAATTATTTAACTATTTAAGTAATCACCTTGATGAAATAGAGAACAGGGAAATATCTTTTCTGACAAAAGTTGTTAGCAATTCAATAAAAATTAAAGCAGGAGTGGTTCGTAAAGACCCAACAGAGCAGGGATACCGGCGAATATTAAATTTCGGGCATACTTTTGGTCATGCAATTGAGAGTGTCTTCGGGTTGACACACGGGGAATCGGTAAGCCTGGGAATGATAATAGCTTCAGATATTTCAGTTAAAAACGGATTACTTAATAAAAAAGAAGCCGGGCAGATAAAAAAACTATTATCAGATCTGAACTTAATTGATCAAACAAAACATGACTATGCCCGTTTAGCTTCTGTTATCGGCAAAGACAAAAAAAAAGGATAATGACCTGGTACATTTTATCTATATTACATCAATCGGTGAAACTAAAATAATTCCTGTCCCTGTTGAAGAACTTGAGATGTTTATTAAGAATTACAAAATGAAAATTGATTAATTACTAATAAGTAATTATAGTGAAGAAATGAGTAAATGATAAAATGATAAAATGAGGAAATGAGGCGGAGTTTTAACCAGATAATAAAGGGTGAAAAAGGATTTTGCGAGGAGCGAAGCGACGAAGCAAGCTCCCAAAAACAACCAAAATGCAAAATTGATAGACTGTCATGAGCTTTACGAAAAGTCAGGGGAGATTTCTTCACTTCGTTCACAAAATCCGTATACTTATTATGCTTTAATGGGATACACAAATTTTAACCGAAAAATGAAACATGAATTCTTCACGACTCACGATTCAAGATTAACGATTTTTCAATTTTAGTCATTTTAGTCATTAAAACTTAAGACACTGAATAGTTAATACAAAGTATTTATCCATGGATCTAACAGTATATCCTTCGCAAATAAGTGGTTTGGTGACTGCAAACCCATCGAAAAGCCATATGCAAAGGGCAATAGTTGCCGGTTTGCTGGCTGGTGGAAGGACTGTTATTTTCAATCCGTCGTTTTGCGAAGATTCTAAGGCTTCTCTGAATGTTGCCGTGGATCTGGGAGCGAAAGTGGAAGTTGAAAAAAACAAGGTGCTAATTTCCGGAGGATTTGATCCTGTGGGGAATACACTTAATTGTGGTGAGTCGGGTTTGGGACTGAGAATGTTCTCTGCTGTTGCAGCTTTGTCAGGAAAGGAAATTACTTTGGTTGGTCAGGGAACTTTGAAAAGCAGGTCGGTGGCAATGATCGAAAAACCGCTTGCTGATCTGGGTGTAAGAGTTACATCAAAGCAGGGCAAACTTCCTGTAACAGTTCGCGGTCCGTTAACCGGTGGTAAAACAATTGTAGATGGTTCATTAAGCTCACAATTTCTTACCGGATTGCTAATGGCTCTTCCACTTGCTGAAAAAGATTCGGAGTTAACTGTAAATGATCTTAAAAGCAGGTTTTATATCGATCTTACAATTAAAGTTCTGGAAGATTTTGGAATTAATGTGATAAACAATAATTATAAACATTTTTTTATTCAGGGTGGTCAATCATACAAAAGCATAGAGTATCAGATTGAGGGTGACTGGAGCGGAGCAGCTTTTTTGCTCGTTGCCGGTGCCGTGGGT
>JAUVHQ010000122.1 GCA_030593185.1 Bacteroidota bacterium | reverse complement strand
TGGCAAAATAGTCAAGCATTGAACTTGAATTGTTAACCCCTTCAATTATTAAATTTATATTAAAATTGTTTTGCCTGATATAACCAAAAGCAATATTAATATTTGACCAGCCCTCACTGTTCCCCAGATCAAATGATGATACAAATCCTAACTGATTAAGATTGAAATGATAATTGAACTCATCATTTACACTACCGGCAAAGTTTGTTTCAACTGTATTATATCTAAGTGCAGGTGTAAAACTAAATTCGCTGCTGCGAAAAACACCCAATCCGGCAGGATTAATGAATAAAGCCGAAAAATCACCTCCCAGTGCACCAAATGCACCTCCCATAGCCGAAAATCTGGCTGATCCACCGGTAAAGTACTGCGAATACCTTAGAGCATCCAGTTCCCCCTGGGCAAATCCTGAAACGCTCACAGCTAAAGTAACGATAAAAGCAAAATATATTTTCTTCATGATTATTATCTTTATAATTTAATATTACTTTTCCATTACGGACAGAATCCGTTTGTTTGTTTTCTTGTTCAAATCAACCAAAATTTTAATTAAACAAGGTTTTATCTTCTACCTCCTGATCCGCCGGAACTTCTACTTGAACCCGAGCTTCTTGAACCTGATGAACCTGAACTCCTTGAACCGGATGAGCTTGAACCACGGCTATATGAAGATGAACTACCGCGACTCGACCCTGAGTAAGATTTTCCACCAGACCCGGAACTTCGATTTACCGGTCTTGAGTATGACGACCTTTTTGTACTACTTGGCTTAGAATAAACCGATTTTGAAGTTCTGGTTGTTGATTTGTTAGAGCTACTACCCTGATACGTTCTTGTACTACGGTTATAAACCGGTTTTGAACTGGTCCTGGTATTATTATATCTGGGTATATATGTAGATGACCTCCTGTTGGTGTTAACAGTTGAATTCTTTTGAGGAACCCTTGTTGTAGTTGTAACCCGGTTTGTGGAAGTTCCCCTTCTATTTGTGGGACTGTTATTACTTACTTTTGTAGTGTTCCTGCTTGTAGTTACCGTACTTGATGTTCTTCCTGAAGAATTCGCATTAGTTCTTCTATTTGCATCTCTATAATTTGCATAGTTACTTTTTGACCGGTTAGAGGTACTCATAACATTTCTGTTTGTCATGCCTGACCTGCGATGTCCTACATAAACATCATCCGACCTTCCCGAATTTCTATAATAAACGCCGGAATTATAATAATAAGGACTTCCCCAATAAGAGTAATAAGAATATGGGGACCAGTATCTTGACCTGTATGATCCATAATAGTACGAACCCGGGTAGTAATAATCATAATAATAAGGATCATAACCATAATAAGGACTTCCGTAATAATACCTGTTACTGTACATGTTAAATCCTGAATAAAACCCGAAAGAGAAAGGATCATAAAACGAACTATAATAGGGACTAAAGTAGCTAAATGAAGGTGAGTACCTGTAAAATCTCCTTATTCTCGATGAATAGGGCATTCCTCCATAGTAATCGTACCCTTCATTTTCATAATAATTATTCACTATCATTGAACTGTCACCTGCTTCATAATAAGCGTCAGCCTGAAGAGTATCTGTCTGGTAAACATTTAATCCTTTTTCAGTTGTACCATCATCAGAAAAATCCATCGCACTGTAAGCATTATCCAATGGAGCTGCAGACCTTTCAATAACTATTTGACTTGGCTCATCTCCCGGTGAATAATAAATATCATCATACCCTGTTGACAACATCATGCTTCCTGAACAAGCTCCTAAAAAGCCCGATGCTAAAATTACTATGTATAACCTGGTTTTCATATTATATCCTCCCGATAAGTTTCTATATAGTGAATAAGCAAATTTTATACCAAACATTATCCCTTTTTAATAAACTTATGTTTATGAATGCAAACAAATGTAATAAATTCAGACAATTCAAAAAAATAAAAACCCGGATTAACCGGGTTTTTATTTGCTTATCGTCTCTTGCCAGAGGATTTTTTTTGGGATGATTTTCTTCCCGATCCCGACCGTGTAACCTTTGACTTACTTTTTCCGGACGACCTGGTAACTTTTTTTGAAGAATTATTACTTCTCGAATTACTCGATCTCACATTGCTTTTCTTTGTCTTTGCAGGAACACGATAACTATTTGAACGATTCGTATTTGCAGGTTTTGATATCCTGGTCCTGCTGCTATTTTTCCGGGGTGCTCTATAATCAGACCGACTGGATTCATTCCTCGACCGTACATTGGTGCTCTTTCGTGTTTCAGTTTTATTTTGGTAACGGTTTATGTTACGATCATTATTTGGCACCGGAGTATTTCTCCTTGTATTGGTTACAGTCTTTTTATTTACATCTGAGCGGTTGGTTCTCGTAACCGGAGATACATTCTTATTGCTATTCCTGTTTTCAATTATTGTTCTGTCTGAAGCAGTATTCCTTCTTCCAACATCAGCATTAGATACTGTCCGTCTGCCTTTTTCTACATTACTGTTATTATTACCGGTACGGGAAGTAGTATTAGTTGGTAAACTACGCCGCCTGCTATTAATAACATTACTGTTTCGATTGTTATCCCTGTTTACTGAAGTTCGTGAAGGGACAACCTGATTTTTCCTGAAATTGTTACTCGCCCCGTAATTATATGCATACTTATAAGGACGTGAGTAATAACCATCCCTATGAAAATCCCGGTAGTTATTATGGTAATAGTATCTGTTAGCATAAAAAGGTTTGTGATAACGAATTCGATTTCCATACCAGGTATTATAGTAATATCTGTTTACAATCCTGGGTCTGTATACAATATTATATACAGGATACCATGGATATGGATCGTAATAATATGATTGATAGTATGACCTGTAAGGAAATCCAAATGAAATCGTTAACCCTACGGGATTCCACATCGAGCCAAGATATATGCTCATACCCCAGAATGAAGGTTCATATGTATACCAGTAACAATCAGTATAATATGAATTATAGTAAGAATAAGAAACATAAGGTTTGTGAAACCTCCTTATTCTTGAAGCATAGTAATAATCATATATATAATCTCCATCTCCGTAGTAATAGTTATTTTCAACAATTATATCCTGACCGGCAGGATTAGTTCTGTCAAACCGGAAATGGTCTCTCTGGTTTATACCGGAGGAAGCTGTAAATGCCTGTGTACTTAAAAATCCCAGGCTTGCAGCTATAATGTATATTTTTGCTTTTGTTTTCATGATTTACCTCCTGTTTCTGTTTTATTAATCTGATAGTTTTTATTTACTTTGCAAGGCTTTTTAAAACCTTTTGATAAAAATAAGACAAATTCCATACCAAAAAAAATTATGGCAAAAGTATTAACAAAGAGAAGTGAGAATTACGCACAGTGGTACAATGACTTAGTAATAAAAGCTGATCTTGCAGAGAACTCAGTTGTTCGCGGATGTATGATTATAAAACCATATGGATATTCTATATGGGAAAAAATACAATCCGAGCTTGATAGAATGTTTAAAGCTACAGGTCATAGTAATGCTTATTTTCCTTTGTTCATTCCAAAATCCTTTTTCAGTAAGGAGGCAGAGCACGTAAAAGGTTTTGCTAAAGAATGTGCAGTTGTTACTCATTACCGCTTAAAAAACGATCCGGAAGGAAAGGGACTGGTAGTTGATGAAAATGCCAGGCTGGAAGAAGAACTGATAGTCCGCCCAACTTCTGAAACAATTATCTGGAACGCCTACAAGAATTGGATACAATCATATCGTGATCTCCCACTGCTTATTAATCAGTGGGCTAACGTAGTAAGATGGGAAATGAGAACCCGGCTTTTCCTCAGGACTACAGAATTCCTTTGGCAGGAAGGTCATACAGCTCATGCAACAAAAGAAGAAGCAATTGAAGAAACAGAGAAGATTGTCAACCTTTACACTGACTTTGTTGAGAACTACATGGGAGTACCGGTTATCAAAGGATTAAAATCAGAGAATGAGAAATTTGCCGGTGCAGTTAATACATATGCAATAGAAACCCTAATGCAGGACGGTAAGGCTTTACAAGCCGGAACATCCCATTTTCTGGGTCAGAATTTCGCCAGAGCTTTTGATGTTAAATTTACTAATATGAATGGTAAACAGGATCTGGTCTGGGCTACTTCATGGGGAGTTTCTTCCAGGCTGATAGGTGCTCTGATTATGGCACACTCAGATGATAACGGACTTATATTGCCTCCTAATCTTGCACCAATACAGGTTGTAATTGTCCCGATTTATAAAGGCAATAGTGAACTGAATAAAATATCCAATACAGCTGAGAAAATAAGAAAAACTCTAACTGAAAAAGGTATCTCAGTAAAATACGATAACAGGGATACTCACAAACCCGGTTGGAAATTTGCTGAATATGAACTTAAAGGGGTTCCTGTAAGAATTGCTATCGGACCAAGGGATATTACTAATGGTACTATTGAAATTGCACGCAGGGATACATTAACAAAAGAAGTGAGAAAGCAGGAAAACATTGCCGAACATATTGCAGATCTATTAGTGGATATTCAAACAACCATCTTTAACAGAGCAAGAAATTTTAGAGATAAAAACACTTGTAAAGTAGACACTTATGAAGATTTTAAAAGAATTCTTAATGAAAAAGGAGGATTCCTTCTTGCTCACTGGGATGGTACTTCTGAAACTGAGCAAAAAATAAGTAAAGAAACCAAAGCTACCATACGATGTATCCCGCTTGACAGCAAAAATGAAAAAGGGAAATGTATCTATACAGGTAAGCCATCCAATCAAAGGGTCGTTTTCGCGAAAGCATATTAAAAAAGAAAGTCGGCAGTCCACAGTCCACAGTCGGCAGTCATCAATTGGCAGTCCACAAAAAAGTAAATAACAATCAAAAAATTACGGAATTTATCTTGAGATTTTGGGATTAGGATTTGTAATTTATTTGTATTTTGTATTTTGGTGTTTTTTTAAATAAAATGCTGACTTTATGGACAGATACTAAATAGTCCAGTCTTCAGATTGCCGACTGCTGACTGAAGATTGCCGACTTAAAAATGCGAAGTATAATAAGATTAGTCATTTTAGCACTTTAAACTTAAGACACTGAATAATTACAAAACCTTAAGTTACTGGTTAGTCAAACTCTTCACATTTTCTCATCTTCTCATCTTCTCATCTTCACCCCTTCGCCTCTTCGCCCCCTCATCTCTCATCTCTCTCTTCCCTTTTGCCTTCTGCCCACAGTGAAATATGCTCCTTCCCTGGTGAAATATTTTCGTACCTCAAATTCCACGGGGCAGGCGTCGCATTTCACGTGGCAAGCTTTTGCCTTTTGCCTTTAAAAAACATACCTTTGTTAATTATATTATAGCCATTATTAATCCATTAAACATTCATATCATGAAAAAACTATTGTATCTTTTTCTCTTATTATTTCTATCAATCTTCATTTGGACAGGTTGTAAAAACGTTCAAAAAGAAACCAAAAATGATTCTACAGAAATTCAACTAAAAGTGAATGAATTTGTTGAGGTTTCACTTAAGTCTGACCTGATAAATAATCTGTCTGACAATCAGAAAGAACTGTTAGGCTACCTGTTCAGTGCTGCCGACATCATGAATGATATTTACTGGAAAGAAGCCTTTGGAGATAAGGAATCTCTCCATAATGAAATAGATGATCCGGCAACGATTGATTTTGTAAATATCAACTTTGGTCCGTGGGAAAGGCTAAACGGAAATGAACCGTTCCTGGAAAATTATGGTCCGAAACCCGCAGGAGCAAATTTTTATCCTGCTGACTTAACCAAAGAAGAATTTGAAACTTTTGCAGATCCTGATAAAGCAAGTCTCTATACAATTGTTATCAGGGATGAAAACGGTACACTAAAAACTGTACCTTACCATATAGCCTTTCAGGAAGAAACTGAAAAAGCTGCAGAACTCCTTCTTAATGCCGCCGATTTGGCTGATAATGAAAGCTTTAAGACTTATCTCAAGCTTAGAGCAGAAGCTTTGCTTACCGATGATTATTTCGAAAGCGACATGGCATGGATGGATCTCAGCAATAATGATATTGACATTGTTATTGGTCCGATAGAAAATTATGAAGATGGATTATTCAATTACAAAGCAGCACATGAGGCTTTTGTTTTGTTGAAAGACCAGGAATGGAGTAAACTTCTTGAAAAATTCGCCGCTCTTCTGCCTGAACTTCAGAAAAGCCTGCCGGTTGATGATAAATACAAGACAGAAGTTCCGGGTAGTGATTCTGATCTCGGTGTTTATGATGTTATTTTCTGTGCAGGCGATTGTAATGCAGGTAGTAAAACCATAGCAATAAACCTCCCAAATGATGAACTTGTTCACGCTCAGAAAGGATCGCGTAAGCTTCAGTTGAAAAATGCCATGCAGTATAAATTTGATAAAATACTTGTCCCGATATCCAATGTTTTAATTGCTGAAGAACAACGGAAACATGTCAAGTTTGATGCTTTCTTTCAAAATACAATGTTCCATGAAACCGCACATGGACTTGGAATAAATAACACTATCAATGATAAAGGAACAGTGCGTCATGCACTCAAAGAACAATACAGTGCAATAGAAGAAGGCAAAGCAGATATTG
>JAUVHQ010000369.1 GCA_030593185.1 Bacteroidota bacterium | reverse complement strand
ATAACAGGAATTTTAGATGGCTGATGTCCAAGTTGTTCAGATACAGGAAGAAAGGAGTACTCGAGAATATTTGTTAATTTTTGTGCCTCTTTTGAATAACTTTCAGGGAACAAGACTTGAAAATGCTTTGTGTTAATCTCTTTCCAGTGAATTGAAGCCGGATCCTGACCTTTTACATAGTATTGAGCTTGTAATGCTCCTGCTGTGAAAAGAATAATGAGAAGAAAAAAAATAAATTTTTTCATTAATCGGACTGGTAAATATTTTTTTCAAAAATAGTTAATTCAGAGTTTATAAATGTAGCATGAAGAAAAAGTATTAAATTCGCTGACAGAATTTGCTAAAATTACTTTTTAAAAATGAAGAACTTCAAAGTATATAACAGAACCCTGGGATGGCTTATTTTTCTGACAACCGCGGTTGTTTATCTTATGACAATTGAACCAACTACAAGCTTATGGGATTGTGGAGAGTTTATTGCTTCAGCTTATAAACTTGAGGTTGGTCATCCTCCGGGAGCCCCATTACATATGATTATGGCGCGCGTGGCCGCATTGTTTGCCGGCAGTAATGTGGAGAATGCCGCTAAGATGATAAATGCGCTGTCAGCCCTTGCAAGCGCCTTTACGATCATGTTTCTTTTTTGGACGATAACACACCTGGCTATAAAAATATTTGCCGGAAATAAGGAAATGACCAGGGGGCAAATGATTGCTGTCTTAGTGAGTGGACTGGTAGGTGCAATGGCGTATGCTTTTTCAGATACTTTCTGGTTCTCGGCTGTTGAAGGAGAGGTATATGGGACATCTTCGCTTTTTACAGCTCTTGTTTTTTGGGCGATACTGAAATGGGAAAATGTTGCTGATGAAAAACATGCTGACAGGTGGCTTATTCTAATTGCATATCTAATGGGATTATCTATTGGGATACATTTGCTTAACCTTCTTGCTATTCCAGCAATTGCCTTTGTATATTATTTCAGAAAACACACCTTCAGCATAAAAGGATTTACAGTTGCTCTGGTAATTTCTGTTGTATTGATAGGCCTCATTATGTGGGGGATTGTTCCGGGAATTGCCAAAACCTCATCCCGGTTTGAACTATTGTTTGTAAACACTTTTGGTCTTTCATATAATTCAGGTGTTTTGATACACTTATTGTTTTTAATTATTTCACTTATTCTTGCTATTTACTATACCCATTTTAGGAAAAAATCAGAAATTGAAATTGCCGTTTTTTCCATCATTGCAATAACCCTGTTAGGTATTCCGTTTCTTAGCGGTTCGGTTTTCGTAAATCTGATGTTATGGCTTATTGTGTCAGGGGTTATTTATTACCTGGCACGCAATAACAAAGTAATACTGAATACTATTTTAACAAGTGCCGCGGTAATTTTTATTGGATATTCTTCTTTTACAATGATCATTATCCGCTCTCTGGCTGATCCCCCGATGGATGAAAACAATCCGGAAAATGTCTTTTCATTGCTATACTATCTCAATAGGGAACAGTATGGTTCCAGTCCCCTGTTGTATGGTCAGTATTTCAATGCGCCACCACCAGATTATGAAGATGGAAAACCTACGTACCGGCCAAGAAACGGGAAATATGAAATTATTAAATTTGAACCAGAAGTTAAATATGATGAACGTTTTATGACTTTTTTCCCGCGAATGTGGAGTTCTCAACCCGAACATAAAGCACAATACCGTCATTGGGGAAGAATAAAAGGTATTCCGGTAACGGTTAATGATGGATCAGGAAAAACGAAAACAGTATACAAACCCACATTTGTTGAAAATATAAGATTTTTCATCAATTATCAAATAGGGCATATGTACTTCCGCTATTTTATGTGGAATTTTACGGGACGGCAAAATGATATTCAGGGACATGGAGGTCCCTTAAAAGGAAACTGGATTACCGGAATTGATTTCCTGGATGAAATGCGCCTGGGTCCACAGGATGCTCTGCCAAAAAGTATGGATACCCCATCCAGGAAAGAATATTTTATGTTACCCTTACTTCTTGGATTGGTTGGATTATTGTTCCAGCTTCAGAGGGATAAGAAGAATTTCTGGGTAACATCACTTTTATTCCTGATGACCGGTATTGCCATTGTTGTTTATCTTAACCAGTATACAAACCAACCCAGAGAAAGAGATTATGCATATGCCGGTTCTTTCTACGTTTTCACTATTTGGATTGGTTTGGGAGTATTGGCTTCTTATGATTTTATGAAAAAATATATTCCAGGTAGTGTCGCAGCCATTATCAGTGGCCTGGTATGGCTAATACTGGTTCCGGGAATAATGATCAGGGAAAACTGGGATGATCATGACCGTTC
>JAUVHQ010000200.1 GCA_030593185.1 Bacteroidota bacterium | reverse complement strand
GATATGATTGCCTATCCGTTTTTTTCGGACAACCTTCTGAATATAATTTTCCACGATGGAATATGCCAGGCCGCCAACCAGGTTATTCTTTTCAACACCCATTTGTTGCTGGGAATTCAGGGCGGTTTCCATAAATACGGTACACCTGTTTCCAAGGCTGGCAGGTTTGGGAGCACCAAGTGCCATGGAGCCGAATTCTTCAATGATATTGATATCAAGCTTTTCAGACTGCTCTTCAAGGAATGAGCCAGTTCCTGCTGCACATACTTTATTCATCTCGAAATCGACAACCACGCCGTTTTTAATACTGATGTACTTCGAGTCCTGTCCGCCAATCTCAAAGACAGTATCCACTTTTGAATCGTATGCGATTGCTGCAGTTGCCTGGGAAGTTATTTCATTCTGAATGGTATCAGCTCCAATGAAATCTCCAGTGAGATATCGTCCTGAACCGGTAGATCCGGCACCTTTAACAACAACTTTATCACCCATCTCATCAAAGATCTCAGTCATCCCTTTTCTTATTGCTTCAAGCGGTTTGCCGGCTGTTTGAAGATACCGACGGGCAATTACCCTGTTCTTTTCATCAATCAACACAACATTTGTGCTCAAGGAACCAACATCAAGACCGAGGTAGACATCCATTTTATTTATATCTTCCGGTATCGGATATACTTCTTTATTGTAAACAGCATCGGTTTCAATCAATGGTTCATTAGTAATACCACGAGCCTGGTGACCAGAAAGATAATTGTTTAAATACTCCTGTCCCTTATATGGACTGGAAGTTAATTTTTCCTGATCAAGGATATAAAAAAGGGCTCCAATAGCCCCCATGGATGCATGGTATTCCGGAATAATAAAATCTTTCTCCCCGGCATTCAGAAGTTCCCTGAATGCCCTGATCACTCCGGCATTTGCGGCAACCCCACCCTGGAATATCACCGGAAGTTCAAACTGTTTTCCTTTTCCAAGTGAACTGATAAAATTCCTGGCGACGGCAAAACAAAGCCCTGCCACAATATCATGAACAGATGTTGCAATTTGCTGCAGGTGGATCATGTCTGTTTTTGCAAAAACGCTGCATCTTCCTGCAATCCGTGGCGGTTCCTTTGATAAAATCGCCAGTTCACCAAATTCTTTTTCTATAGATATACCAATTCGTTTCGCCTGTTGATCAAGGAACGATCCTGTTCCAGCTGCACAAATATTATTCAAGACAAAATCAGATAACCGGCAGGTTTTCTCTTTGCTATCCTCCTCCATGAAGATCAGCTTTGAATCCTCTCCACCCATTTCAATAACCGTTTTTACGTTAGGATATAAGCGAGCAACGGAAGCTGACTGGGCAATTATTTCATTCACAAAATGACCACCTAGTAATTCAACAGCAAGCTTACCCCCTGTCCCGGTTAGTGCGATTGTTTTGATAGATTTTTCTGAATAACGTCTGAAAATATCATTCAACAGGGTTTTTAACAAATGAAAAGGTTTGCCATGACAAAAATTGTAATGATTTTCGACAATATTCCTTTCATCATCCATCAATACTGTATTGATGGAAATAGAGCCAATATCTAATCCCAGATGTAAATTTCCAGTCATGCCAATAAAGTTTGAATCAGTGTAATTATAAAGTAAATATAAAGAAATATTTAATTTCAGAAAACGGAAAGGTTAAACCAAAAAAAGTAAGTTTATTATATTTAATACTGTATTACAATTCTTTAGATGTGAGCCCTTAAGGACGACGCGACAGGATTACAGCTTCAGTACAGCCAGAAAAGCCTGCTGGGGAACTTCAACATTACCAACCTGCCTCATTCGTTTTTTCCCCTTTTTCTGCTTTTCCAGCAATTTTCTCTTTCTTGTAATATCACCCCCATAACACTTGGCAGTTACATCTTTCCGCAATGCTTTTATTGTTTCGCGGGCAATAATTTTCGATCCGATTGCCGCCTGGATTGGAATATCAAACTGCTGCCTTGGAATAAGTTCTTTAAGTCTTACACACATTTTGCGGCCCAGTGAATATGCATTATCTTTATGTATTAATGATGACAGAGCATCCACCATTTCTGAATTCAACAGGATATCAAGTCTCACAAGATTAGCCTTTTCAAAACCCGATTGATAATAATCAAAAGATGCATACCCTTTTGAAATACTCTTTAGTTTATCGTAAAAATCAAATACAATTTCAGCAAGAGGCAGTACAAAAGTCAATTCTACCCTGTTGCTTGTCAGATAGACCTGGTTTTTAATAACCCCTCTTTTATCGATACATAAATTCATAACAGACCCCACATATTCAGCCTTCGAAATAATCTGAGCTGTTATGTATGGTTCTTCAATGTAATCAATATGTGTCTGATCCGGTAACCCGGAAGGATTATGCACCTCGATAACCTCACCCCTGGTGGTATACACCTTGTACGAAACATTGGGAACGGTTGTTATTACATCCATATCAAACTCACGGTCGAGCCGTTCCTGAATAATCTCCATATGGAGCAGACCAAGAAATCCGCAGCGGAATCCGAAGCCCAGTGCTACCGATGATTCCGGTTCAAAAGTAAGTGATGCATCATTCAGCTTAAGTTTCTCAATAGAGTTTCTCAATTCCTCATATTCGTCAGCATCAACAGGGTAAATCCCTGCAAAAACCATTGGTTTTACATCTTCAAATCCACTGATCGCTTTACCACAGGACCTATCAACATGTGTAATGGTATCTCCTACTTTCACCTCTGTTGAAGCTTTGATCCCCGATATAATATATCCCACATCCCCTGCACTTAATTTTTTCCTTGGTTCTAATTTAAGTTTTAATATACCTATTTCATCAGCATGGTACTTCTTGCCGGTTGCAACAAATTGTACTGAGTCTCCTGTTTGAATCGTACCATTAATAATTTTAAAATATGCATGTATCCCGCGAAACGAATCAAAAACCGAATCAAAAATCAAGGCTTGTAGAGGAGCATCTGGATTACCAACGGGAGGTGGCACTTTTTCCACGATCTTCTCCAGTATCTGTTCAACCCCCATTCCTGTTTTCCCGCTGGCTTCAATAATTTCTTCCCTGTCACATCCAATCAGGTCTGTTATCTGATCCTTCACATCTTCCGGCATAGCACTATCCATATCCATTTTGTTCAATACAGGGATAATTTCAAGGTCATGTTCTATTGCAAGGTATAGATTTGATATTGTCTGTGCTTGTATTCCCTGGGTAGCATCAACAATAAGCAGCGCCCCTTCACATGATTTTATCGCTCGTGATACTTCGTATGAAAAATCAACATGACCGGGTGTATCAATCAGGTTCAGAAAGTATTTTTGGTCTCCCGAAAAATACTCCATTTGGATTGCATGACTCTTGATCGTAATCCCCCTTTCTCTCTCAATATCCATATTATCAAGCACCTGATCCTGAAAATCTCTGCCGGTAAGTGTACCTGTTTTTTGAAGCAACCTGTCAGCAATTGTGCTCTTTCCATGGTCAATGTGAGCGATTATACAAAAGTTCCTTATGTTTTTCATTACTCCTTACGCTATTGAAATATCCCACAAAGATATTCTTTTCATTAAATATGAAAACAGGTTCGATAATTATAACATAAATGAAATTAATTAACATGAGTTTTTGGTTACTGGGTGCTGGTTATCCCGAATTTCTCCAAATCTTTGATTTGGTAAGAAATTCGAGGATCCTCGAAAAAATATGAAATCAAAGATTTCTGTTTTTTCGGGACTGGGTGCTGGTTACTGGTCACTGGTTACTGGTTACTCTTCGTTCTTAACTTTTGACTTTTGACTTGACACTGGCCTCTTTTTTATTTTCTTTTTGCTTTTTATAATGAAATTGGTAATTTTATTTGGTTGAAAAAGCAAGTATTCAGTAGAACAATGATAACTTTTTTATAAAACAAAAAAATCAGTTATGAAATCAAACCGGAGAAAATTTCTGAAAAATTCATTGACTGCAGCAGGCACCCTGGCATTAAGTTCAATGTTTAAAAGCACTTATGGCAGTGAAGCGGAAAAAGCACTGAACCGTGTTTCACTTCTGCCACCCGAGAAGGCAGCTACTGATGAGGATTTCTGGTACTGGGTTCAACGCTCCTTTACCTCATCATCAAATATGATGAACCTGAATAATGGCGGTGTTTGTCCGCAACCCAAGATAGTACAGGATGCATTTGAAAATTACAACCGTATATGTAATGAAGGACCTGCATATTATATGTGGCATGTATTTGGTGATGGAAGAGAATCGGTTAGAAAATCACTGGCTAAACTGGCAGGATGTTCAGCTGAAGAGATAGCTATTCAGAGAAACACAACTGAAGCGCTGGAGACTGTAATTTTCGGACTTGATCTTCAAAAAGGAGATGAAGTGGTGCTTACTAAACAAGACTATCCAAATATGATCAATGCCTGGAAACAGAGAGAAAAACGGGATGGTATTGTTCTGAAATTGATCAATCTTCCTCAGCCTATTGAAGACGATGATCAGATTGTTAAGGCTTATGTTGATGCATTCACCTCCAAAACAAAGATCATTGAGATAATGCATGTAATAAACTGGACAGGCCAGATTTTACCTGCTAAAAAGATAACACGTGAAGCACATAAACGAGGCATTGAAGTATTGCTCGATGGCGCCCATGCTTTTGCACATTTCGAATTTACCATTCCTGAAACTGAAGTTGATTACTATGGCACAAGTTTGCATAAGTGGCTTTATGCACCTTTTGGCACCGGTATGCTTTATGTTAA
>JAUVHQ010000185.1 GCA_030593185.1 Bacteroidota bacterium | reverse complement strand
AATTGAAAAAAAAGAAACAAATCAGAACCAGGAATTTGTTGATTATGTGAAGTTTCAATTGACCCAGGACCGTTGCGATCTTATTGAACCATTTGAAATTAGCGATAAGATAAAAATCAATTTTAACATTAAAGGAAACCGGTGGGAGAAAGATGGAAATGTGAATTACTTTACCAACCTGGATGCATGGAGAATTGAAAAAACTGAAGAAAATGGAGACGAAATACCACCACCACCTCTACCTCCTGAGGATGATCTCCCCCCTCCTCCTGAGGAACTTAACGATCTGCCGTTTTAGGGTTTCGAGTTACGTGTTACGAGTTTCGGGTTACGGGTTGAAGTCTTTGAACCTTGAACTCACGATTCAATCTTACTTCTTATCTTCTTACTACATATTTTTTACTACATACTTCTTAATCCTGTCTATAACTGACATTTTTCTCAAAAATAAACCTTATCGGATCCACAAGGCGCATAAGCAATCTTCGTTTCTCGGTAATGATCTCTGCTGTTCCCTGCATCTCTTGTGTAAACTCAAGTTCAATTCCATAGAATGTTTTTAACCCATCCTTCATACTAACTTCAACAGTATATTTTTTTTCAGCAGGGACCAAAGATATTTTATTTACTACTCCTTCCACCATTCCAAACTCCATGTGAGGATAATTATCAAATTTAATATTAACCTTCTGACCCTGTTTAACTTTCCCTGATCGTCTCATATCCAGTGATATTTTTCCAATAATCTCTCCGGCATCTTCAGGAATAATTGTCATTACCCTTTCGCCTTCTGTAACACTCTGATCTTTAGCCCAATATTTAGTAAAACTCACTTTGCCTGTTGAAGAGGACCTGAGAATAAACTGGTGGTCCCATGTTGACATCGAAGCTGTAAGATTTTCAAAAGACTCAATTAACTGTAATTCCAGTTCCTTCTTTTTATCGGTATATTGTTGCCTGATATCAAGAATTTCCTGTTCCAGTTTTGATATTTCAATAGTTGTTGTAGAAAGATTAATCCTTGCCTGTTCAAATTCATGTTTTTTCTGCAATAGCTTTGTTTCTGCCAGATCGAATTCCGCATCGGGGATTACCTCCCTGGCAAAAAGTAATGAATCTCTGGAAAATTGCCGGTATGCTAATTTCAGTTCCCGTTCCAGAAAATTTCGTTGCCTGTATAACCTGTTATAATAAACATGATACTTTTCCAACTCTTCATTTTTTGATTCAATTTTTCTTTGATAATACTTCAACCCAATAAAATGATGGTAATCGGAATAATAATTCAGAAATTTTGCATATGAAGTCTGGATTATTCCAAGATCGGGGTTTGATTGGAATTCAATAATCCCGTGTTCAGAAAAATTCAGAATTTTAATACGGTTACTTTCCAATTTTTCTTTAAGCTGAAAGACCTGTTCGAAATCTGCAGGATTTTCAATAACAGCCAATATATGTCCCTGTTCAACAATCTGCGTATCACTTACAAATAATGCAATAATTCTTCCGTTTGCTTTCGCCACAACGGGAGAAGGAGGATTTTCTGTTGTAACCATAACAGGAGACCTGATTATATCCGGATACTGATAAAACCAGCTTCCTGTAAGAACCCCAAGTATAATAACGGTAATAAGGGTTATCCCCCAACGAACAATCCATACAGGCACATGACCAAGTATTTCCTGAACATTATTTGATCTAATTTCAACAGATGGGGTCTTATTATCTTTATTTCCAGTCATTTAAAAATTGATTAACAAATATTAACTTAATTTCCTAGTTCAAGCTGGTTTTTAACCAGTTCAAAATAAGCACCTTTTGCACGAGTTAGTTCTTCATGTGTTCCTTGCTCAACAATTTTACCCTTATCAAGAACAACTATTCTGGAGGCATTTTTTACAGTGCTGAGCCTATGCGCAACCACCACTACTGTTTTACCCTTAAAAAATTGTTTGAGATTGTCCATTATAACCTTCTCATTATTAGCATCAAGGGCGTTTGTTGCTTCGTCAAAGAACAAGTATTCAGGATCCTTATATACTGATCTGGCAATAAGGATTCTTTGTTTTTGTCCCTGGCTTAACACATACCCGTTTGTACCGATCTTTGTATTGAATCCAAGGGGTAAAGATTCAACCAGATCGTGAATATTAGCTACTCTTGCTGCCTCAACCAATTTTTCTTTATCTATAACATCCACCCCCATGGCGATATTATTTGCAATAGAATCAGAAAAAATAAAACCATCCTGCATTACCACACCGCAATGACTTCTCCAAACTTTTGTACTAATATTATTTAAGTACATATTACCAATTTTTATTTCACCTTTCACCGGTTTATAAAATCCAAGTAATAATTTAATCAAAGTAGTTTTGCCACTGCCACTAACTCCCACAATTGCTGTCACTTTTGATTCCTGGATGGATAATTCCACATCTTTTAAAACAAAGGGGGAATGCGGACCTTCATATTGGAACGACATCTTTTGTATTTTAATGTTTTTATCCTCAGGTAAAACAGTTGATTTCCCCTCCTCAACTGTTTCCTCATCTTTACTAAGATGCACTTCTCCCAACCTCTCCAGACTAATTTTCGCATCCTGAGCGCGGTGGAAAAACCCAATCATCTGATCAAGTGGAGAGTTTAGCTGTCCAAGGATATACTGAACTGCAATCATCATACCCAGGGTCATGTCTCCCGAGATTACCGCGGTAGCTGTTAGTATTGTTATTATTATGTTCTTCGTTTCGTTAATGAAAGTAGCCCCGGCTCTTTGATATTGATTAAGAGCAAGTGTCCGTACATTTACCCGAAACAACTTTGCCTGAATATCTTCCCATTCCCACCTTTTTTGCTTTTCAATATTGTTAAGTTTTATTTCCTGCATCCCGGTAATCAACTGTATAAGGCTGCTCTGATTTTCAGATAATTCTCTGAAACGTCTGAAATCAAGTTCCCGTCTTTTTCTCATAAACAGGTATACCCACAAGATATAAACAGCGCTGCCAAGAAGAAATATCCATAAAATCTTTATGCTATAGATGGCAAGAACGATTCCAAATATTAAAAGGCTGAAAAAGGAAAATAAAATATTTAATGTTGATGATGTAAGAAATAATTCGATCCTTCTGTGATCACCAATCCGTTGCAACAAATCACCAATGATCTTTGAATCAAAAAAGGAAATTGGTAGTTTCATTAGTTTAACTAAAAAATCTGAGATCAGTGAAATGTTTACTCTTGTTCCCAGATGCAACAATATCCATCCCCTGATAAAATCAACTGACATACGGCTAATAAACAAAACAAGTTGTGCAATAAGCACCAGGTAAATAAACCCAATATCCTGGTTATTAATACCAAAGTCAACTACCTGCTGGGTGAGAAAGGGAAATAAAAGCTGAACAATACTTCCAAGGAGCAAACCCACCAAAATCTGAACAACAAATTTCCTATAACCCCTCAGGTAAGAAAAGAGGAATTTAAAACTTCCCTTATTTAGTTTCTCGTCAGGTTGCTTAAAAAAGTCGGGGGTTGGTTCAAGCAGTAAACACAATCCCTGGCCTACACCATCTTTCTCTGTACTTAACCATCCTTTCAAAAATTCTTCTATTGAATAGGTTACTTTTCCAAAAGCAGGATTTGCAACAAAAACTTTGTTTTTCTTAATTTTATAAACAACAATAAAATGTTCCTGCTTCCAATGTATTATACATGGCAATGGTGCCTTTTTTAACCGCTCAAAGCTTATTTTAACCCCCATGCTGCGCATTCCAATCGATTCAGCAGCATCACTTATACCAAGGAGTGACACTCCTCTTGAAGTAATATAACTTCGTTCCCTCAGAGTTTGAAGGGTAAAATTCTTCCCGTAAAATTTGGCGATCATACGCAAACAAGCCGGACCACAGTCCATAGCATCAAGCTGCTTATAAAAAGGAAATGAGCGCCGCATTATCAAATGATCAATTAAAGAAAGACTAAACAGTGGAGTATTTTACACCGGTTAGTGAATAGTGCTCCCAATGCAAAGTAAACATTATTTTTTAATATTGTGTAAACATAACCATTTCCACAAATTGCCGGCAGGTAAATGACAGCAAAAAAAAGCCACTCGCATAAAATTGCACGAGTGGTTTATTTGAGGTACAGAAAATTGCATCTAAAACTATTCTAAATATAAAAGCCATATCACCACAAATGACTATTGAACAGAAAAATCATTCACAAACTTTTTAAATAGCAATATTTCCCTTAGAGAATAAGTAGTTGTTCTTATTGTCCTTTAGAAAAAAAGATTCCTTATTCACCTTAACCTTTCTAATTGGGAGTGTAAAATAAAAAAGGCTGCCACGCTTTGGATTGGGTTTAAAACCGATGTCACCACCCATCAGTTTAACCACTTGCCTGGCAATTGCCAATCCTATTCCAACACCTGACTTCTGATTTTCTGAAGTATTATTGTCTTTTTGGAAGGAATTGAAAATTACATTTTGCAGATCCTCTGAAACTCCCTTACCTGAATCTTTTACAAAGAAATATAGTCGTTTTTGTTCATTTATTTCATATCCAAATTCAACCACCCCTTTATCAGTGAATTTCAACCCATTGCTTATTAAGTTTGATAAAACCTGCTTTAATCTCAGGGGATCTGTTTCTATTACCAGATCATTTTCCTCCACCGATTTGCTCATAAGCAGGGCAACGCTGTGCTTTTCGAGAACATGTTTTTCCCTGTTAAAATGTGCATAAAGCTCATTGAATAAGGCATTCACCGAACAAGCTGCCTTATTGAGCTCCGTTTGACCTGATTCAAGCATAGCCAGATCGATCATATTTTCAACAAGACGGAGCAGATCATCGCTGCTGCTGTTAATATATTCAAGGTATAGCTCCTTTTGGTCAGCTGTCAGATCATTTTTAGCCAGAATATTGGAAAAACCAATAATTGAGTTCATGGGAGTCCGGAATTCATGTCCGATCTTTGAAAGAAATATATTCCTGATATTCCGGAGCTCCTTATCTTTACTTTTAAGCTGCATCTCCAGTTCGGCTATCCGCTTAAGCAGTCCCTCCTTTGATATATTGTTTTCATTCATGCTAATCTGATTAAGTAATAATCTTTACTCAGTAATTTTCA
>JAUVHQ010000183.1 GCA_030593185.1 Bacteroidota bacterium | reverse complement strand
AGATATTGTCTGTGTTTTTGCAATCCATTGTTGATTTTCTTTGGGGAGTTGTTTTTGCAACCATGAAATGTCCATTTTAAGGGCAGTCGCCAGCTGTCCCAGCTCATCATGTATATTTCGTGCTATTATTGTTCTCTCTTCCTCCCTGACATCCTCAAGGTGTACAGCCAGCCTTCTTAATTGTTTGCGGGATTGCTGCATTTCTAACTCACTATTTTTTCTATCTGTAATATCGGTAAAAACAGTGGCAAATTGTTTTTCCCTGGGTTTGTATGCTATAACAGAGTACCATTTTTTTAAAGGTTTAGCATAATTTTCAAAAGAGATATTTTCCCCTGTTAATGCCACTTCACTATATCTTTGTATCCAGTTTGCCGGATCGTTTTCAATGCCCGGCAGAACATCTGTAACTTTTTTCCCGATAATATCCTTCTTTTTCAATCCGGTTTGTAATTCAAAAGCTTTATTAACTTCAAGAAAGATATAATCTGCCGGTTTACCCTTTTTATCAAGTACAATTTCGTGCAAAGCAAAACCACTCTGGATATTTTCAAATAAAGAACGATATCTTTTTTCACTGGTACGGAGCATATCTTCAGTTTGTCTATGCTGCTCAATTTTCACTGACAGGTCTTCCATAAGGTTAAGGGAAGCTTCCTGGCTTTCTTTCAACTGCTTATTAGAACGCTCCATTTCCCGGAGATGCACTTTCTCCTGTTTAGCAACCTGTTTTAGTTTTTTTTCTGCCTTTTTTCGGTCGGTGATGTCTCTGGAAATCACAGTTATTAACTCTGCTTCCTTTATTTCAGGATCAATTACCAGGCTTAATGTTCTCAAAAAGTATTTTCCATCTATTTCGCTTTGATACTCATAAAAGATTGGTTTTCTTGATTCACGAACAGTCTTAACTCTTTCCCTAAACTTGCCTTTTCCTTCATCTGAATGGAAATCTCCATATTCTTTTCCAAGCAGTTCCTCTTGCGTTAATCCACGTCTTTCTAAGTATTTTTTATTGCCATATAAAAATTTCAGATCATCATCCACAACGTACATAATATCGCCAGATGATTCGATATAGTTCCTGAATTTTTTTTCACTCTCCTTCAAAGCTTTTTCAGCCTTCTTCATATCGGTGATATCTCTCATCATCCCCAATATTCTTACTTTCTCTCCGGGAAGGGGAATTGTGTTTACTTCAATATATTTAGTTTTTCCATCTTTTGAAAAAACTTTAAACGAATAAGTTGAGGGCAGTTTCTTCCCTTTTTCTCTTGCTTTTGTTCTTTCAGCTATTAATTTTTTATCATCAGGGTGAATAATGTTTGAAATCTTGAAATCCTTGTTATATATTTCCTTTGCCTTATAGCCCAAAATTTGTTCAAAAGCAGGATTAACATATTCAAAATCTTCTAAATTAAGAATATAAATCCCATCCATTCCATTTTCAACAAGGGTACGATACTCTATATCACTATCCTTTAGGGTCTGTCTACTTTTGGTTTCAGACTTTTGAAGTTCATTAACCCGTTTTTGCAGCCTTTCTATCTCATCAATCAACTGGGCTTTTGTCTTGTTTTTCATATCCTTAATATATGGTTTATTCTATGTTCTTCATTACTCCATTATTCCTCATTTCTGTCTTAGTGTTTTAGTGGTATTTTTTATTCTTTCGAAGATATTTTATATTTCTCTGTACGCCCGGTTTCTCTAAGCAGTTCATTTATTTCTTTTTTCAGCTCAATCATTCGCAGTTCCCTGCCAACAGTTAATCTATTAAATCTTTCGAGTACAGACATTTTTTCTTTGAGTTTATTTTCAGCTTCCTTGCGCTCGGTGATATCAGAAAGAGACGCTACACTTTTAGTAGTTCCGGGGATCATATCAATGGTAAGGAAAATGTTCTTTATCTCTTTATTTTTGTCTACAAATCTGAATTCATAGCTTTTCAAAGCTTTTTCACGATTTTTCCTTTTCAAGTCATGCTGCTTTTTCATTCTTGCCAAATCTTCCTTCACCACAAATTCAGTCCAGGTTTTCTTGCCTTCAATTTCTTCTCTTGAAAATCCTGATAGTGTTTCAAATTTACTGTTTGCCAATAGTATTATAGAGTCTTTTTCTACAATAACAGTGGCTGTTCCTGTATTTTCAAATACCGACTTGTACTTCTCTTCACTTTTCAGCAGTTCCTTCTCTGTATGTCTTTGTTTACGTCTCGTTTCCGCATCGTTCAATTCACGCTTTAAAGCAGGGACCATACGTACGAGGTTGCCTTTGCGTATAAGATCATGTGCTCCGGCTTTAAATAATTCTACTACATACTCTTCACCAATAACACCGGATACGACGATGAACGGAATGTCCAACTCCCTGCGGCGTAGTAATTCCAGCGCCTCCTGTATGGAAAAACGTAGTAACGAGTAATCGGATATCACTGCATCCCACTTTTCTTTTATCAATGCATCGTTCATTTCCCGGTGGTCTTCTACGCGCTTGTATTTAAAATCTAATCCGCCATCCTTCAGGGCATGCACCAGCAAGAGAGAATCATCCTCTGAATCTTCTATTATCAGTATTTTTATCATTGTGTTTATATTAGGGTTCAAGGTTTGTCATATGTTTCAATTTAAGCATAGTAAGTATCCGGACTTTGCGATCCGCCGGGCGGAGAAGCAATCTTTCATGACTTTTTGTAAAGCTTATGACAGCCCACTTATTTGACATCCTGGTTGTTTTTGGGAGTTTGCCTCCCACCTTCACTGTGTTACGGTGGGCAAGCGTTGCTTCGCTCTTCGTTCTTTGCTCTTCTCTCTTCACTTTTACCTTTTCACCTCATCTCTCACCTCTCATCTCTTCCTATTTCTTCCCCCTATTCCACCAATCCTTCCTTCAAAGCATATCTTATAAGCTCAGCGGTGGTTTTCAATTCAAGTTTACTAAGAACCCTGCTCCTGTAAGTACTTATTGTTTTTTCGCTTAGCATCAGGTCTTCTGCAATTTCCCTGATACTTTTTCCCAGTGCAATTTTATTAAACACAGTGTGTTCACGCTCCGAAAGTTTCGTATGTTTCGGCTCATCCGGTTCCTCAAAGCTTTGAGCAAGACTCTCAGCCATTGATGGTGTGATATATTTACCTCCTTCAAGTATCTTTCTCACTGCTACTAATAATTCATCTGCCGCAGTAATTTTCATCAGAAAACCAGAAGCCCCAAGTTTAAAAGCACGAATGGCATACTGTTCCTGCGGATACATTGTAAGGATTAATACAGAAATATCAGGTTTGGTCTTCTTTATCTCATCTAAGATATCAAATCCACTCCTGTCAGGCATAGAAATATCGAGGAGGATAATATCAAAATCGTGCTTATTTAATTTTGCAAACAGATCCCTGGCATTGCCTGCCTCCTCAATAATCTTTTCCTTTTCCAGATCATCAAGAATCCGCCTTATTCCCTGTCGCACTACAGGGTGATCGTCTGCTATTAATATCCTTATCATTTTATGTTTGTTAATTACTTGTTCTTCTATTTACTATTCCCGAAGATAATAAATTTTTTTGATATTTGTCTGGTTACCGGGTGTCGGAGCATAGAGCGAAGAGCAAAGAGCCGTGCAAACATAGTTGATTCAGGATACAGGATGCAGGATACAAGATGCAGGATGCAGGATGCAGGATACAGGATGCAGGATACAAGATGCAGGATGCAGGTTGTAATTTTATAGCTAAAAATGATATAACATTTTAGCTCATTTTAGTTCATTTTAAATTTTAAGCATTTTAATATGCTTAAATATTTCTTACTTTTGGTTTTTCGTATCATTCATAAAAAAAACATCATGAGAAAAAGAATAGTTGCCGGTAACTGGAAAATGAACAAAACTTTAAATGAAGGCATTGAGCTTGCCAAAGAAATTGAGCAACAGATTGAAAAGCAAGAAGATAAAAGCATCGTGGTCATAATAGGGACACCTTTTATTCATTTATCGGAAGTATCAAAGATCGTGAATCATAATCTTATTTCCATTGCAGCACAAAACTGTTCTTCAGAACCAAAGGGTGCATTTACCGGTGAAGTATCAGTCGAAATGATTAAATCTACAGGCACCGAATATATTATCATAGGACATTCTGAGAGAAGATCATATTTTAATGAGGATAACAAAACCCTGAACAAAAAGGTAAAACTTGTACTGGAAAACAACCTTAACCCAATTTTCTGTATTGGTGAATTGCTTGATGAGAGGAAACATGATAAACAATTTGATGTTGTAAACAAACAACTTAATGAAGGTCTGTTTGATCTGACTGATGAAGAATTTGGCAAAATAATAATTGCATACGAACCGGTTTGGGCAATCGGCACGGGAGAAACCGCTACTCCTGATCAGGCACAGGAAATGCATAAATATATACGAAAACTGGTTTCTGAGAACTATAATGCAGAAATTGCAGATAACACCACTATTTTATATGGCGGAAGCTGCAAACCATCAAATGCACAAGAACTGTTTGCCAATCCTGATGTTGATGGCGGACTAATAGGAGGTGCATCACTCAAAGCAGATGATTTTATAGAAATAATAAACTCATTCTAGTGTCGTGTCAACTTAATATTGACGTATTATGAATAGTTAGCAGTTGGCAAAAAGCAGTTGGCAAAAGCTTGCCATATGAAATTCGACGCTTGCCCTGCCTGCCCCGCAGGGAAGAATGACCATGTCGGGGTGAAATTTGAGGCACGAAAATATTTCATCAGGGAAGGAGCATATTTCACAGTGGATAAAATTAGTAGTCACAGGTATAAAAAAAAACAAGATAATGGCAGGAAGTTTTCGGGATTTAACAGTTTATAAGAAAGCTTATGCTCTGGTAATGGAGATTTTTGAAATAACAAAAAAATTTCCTTCTGAAGAAAAGTATGAATTGACAGACCAAACCAGGAGATCATCACGTGCAGTATGTCGGGCAATTGGAGAAGGGTATAGGAAAAGGCAATATCCAAAACATTTCTCAAGTAAAATGAGTGATGCGGACATGGAAAACACTGAAACTCAAGTTTCACTGGATTTTGCAGAGACTTGTAAGTATATCTCTCAGGAAGAATACCGGGAGCTTCGTAACAAGTCGGAAGAAGTAGGCAGAATGTTAAAT
>JAUVHQ010000103.1 GCA_030593185.1 Bacteroidota bacterium | reverse complement strand
AAAATCTTTTTGAAGTGATTTTAATGAACTAATAAAATAGTCACCTGTTTCTTTTGCGTTTTGCATTAGTTTTTCTTCCTCAATTACCTCTAAAACAGCATTTGCAGCCTCACATGAAACCGGATTGCCACCAAATGAACTGAAAAATTCCATCCCGGTAGCAAAAGTATTAGATATTTCTTCCGTAGTAACTACAGCTGCTACCGGATGTCCATTCCCCATAGGTTTTCCAAGAATTACTAAATCGGGAACAATTTCGTGCATTTCAAATCCCCAGAAATAATCGCCTAACCTGCCAAATCCTGTTTGCACTTCATTAAGAATAGTTAATATTTTATGTTTTTCTAAAAAAGGTTTTATTGTTTTTAAATAACCCGGGGCAAGGGGCACCTGACCACCACAACCTGAAACAGGTTCGGCAATAAATGCGGCTGGTAAAATATTGTTATTTATTAAACCGGAAATTTGTTCAGTAGCGTTTTTTGCATATTCCTCTCCTGTCCGGAATTTTCCATTGAAAAGTTTTGGCAAAGGGAGTCTGGTAACACCCGGTGATATTCCTTTCCCTCCTTTACCATCAAATTTATACGAGCTGATACCAATACCAATAATTGTGTTCCCGTGATATCCGTGTTCAAGAACAAGAAGATGATCTTTGCTTGTGTAAGTCTGTGCCATTCTAACAGCCAGGTCTGAAGCAGCACTTCCCGAATTGACGAAAAATATCTTATTAAGTTTAGGAGGAAAATAAGGGAGAAGATTTTCAATATATTTTGCCAGGGAATCATACAGATATCTTGTGTTAGTATTTAAAATGCGTGTTTGCCTGGAAACAGCTTGTGAAATTTTAGGATGGCAATGACCAACATGCGGAATATTATTACGGGCATCCAAATAGGTATTCCCTTTATGATCATACATGTACTGAAATGCTGCACCGGTCATGTAAATCGGTGTTGAATAACTTAAACCAAGCGACTTTCCGGTGTTCTTTTTTCTGATTGCTAATACATCATCGTTTTTTTATTTAAGTTTATTAAGGGGTAACCAGCAGCTTTCAAAAACGAATTTTTTACCTGTACCGGGTTATAACTAATCCATTTTTCGAGAAGAGCCCAGGCTGGTTTTTCGTTAATCAGAATGTATTCAGTATCTTCTCCCTTTGCTTTGAATTCAGCCGAATTACATACACTTGTGCAAAGCCGGGCAGGAATGAGATAGTAAAGTAATTTCAATTCTTCTTCATTCAGGGGGTATAGAGTTTGATATCCCCTGATAACCTGATGGGATGCTTCAAAAGGTTTTTCTTTTCCCATCATTATGTAAGCAAGGGCTATTGCTATTTCGCATACCAGTGGGGCATAAGTAATATCCCCGAAGTCAATTACTCCTGTTATTTTTTTACCATTAGTCAGAATGTTATAATCATTCAAATCATTATGAATTATACTGTATCTGAGATCAGGCAATTCAGGCAAAACAAAGTGCTCAAACCGGTCAAAATAATACTCAACCAGTTTGGCTTTCGAATGATCGGTTATGTATTTAATTTTCGACCTGTTTAACAAACAATATTGTAAATCCCAGATGAATTTCCTGCTTTCAATTTCAGCATTTCTGATCCCCTCTAAAGATCTGTCTAATTCAGCAATAGATTTGCCAAAATTATAAAGCAACCCGGGAGAGTGTTTTACTTTTGATAACAGAGATCCTTTAATGTAGGGCAATAACCTTGAAAAACTCTTGTCAGCATATTGATGTACTGATGTTTGTTTACCGTAGCTATTTGCCGGAATTTTAAAAAACAATTTCCCGGAAATAGCATTTATTATTTCTGATTCGGCCTGAACCAGAGCTAATTCAGAAGGATCAGTATAATGCTTTAAAACGTAATGATTATTGTTTTTGTCTTTTATATGATAATTTATGCTTCCATAACCCTCGAGTTTTTTTATTTCGGTTGGCTCTAAATGATAATGTTTCAAAAGCTCTTCCATTTTTTCAGATGATTTTTTTTATCTTAATCTCCTTTACAATAAAGGCAAAATCCTCTATGAACACAAATAGTCCCTCCACAATTATTACAAGCCCACCGCTCATTCTCTTTACAAACAAAATTTTCCAATCCATACTCCCTGATGTATTCAAGATTCTCAATCATGCTCATATTATAATTTGTCCTGTATCTCTTATCAAGTTGTTTTAACCGGGCACATGGATATTTTTCGCAATCATAACAAAATTTCGAATCTGTTTTTGCTAATAATTCACAGTTTTTAATTATGCACTTAGTACGATGTTTTGGTTTATGTTCATTATCACCCCGACATCCGTAACATTTATTCTTGTCTCTCAAATAGCCAAGACAAATTCCACAGTTCATTCCACATGGTGCAATTAATTTTTTATTAAATTTCATTATCATTTTTTTATTATTGAAATTACAGTTTCAATGGGAATTCCTGTTTATCATAGTTAAGCTCAGCTTCTTAATTAATTTCTATACTGCTATTATAGCGAATATCAGTAATTTCCAAATCTAACCATGTCCAATTCCCGTTTTCAAGCATCCAGGTTACTTCCCCTATCGTTGGTATTTTGATACTGTTCATAATTGAATGTTCTTTTACTGTTAATACCCATTCATATCGTTGGGCATCAGCTTCATTGCCTTTATATCTGAGAGCACTGAATTTAACGAAGTCTCCCTGTTCGTTGAAATAAAAAGTACCTGAACCGGTTGTCCCTTTGTAATTCATTGTAGCTTTGGCTGATAGTGAATCAATTGCTTCCCACGTTATATACTGATTTAGTGCTGCTGACGGAAACCAAACAATTTCACCTAAAAAACGTTGCAGCGTGCCTTCATCCATTTTTTCGCCTTTTTCATTTACAATATTCAGTAGTGAAAACATTTTTATAAGCATTTCGCCTTTCCCATCAACAAACTTATCTCTTCCGGTTATTTTAATAAACGGTGACATATTCATTTTTACTTTCCATATAAACGCAGGGTTTTCTACTGAAAAATATTGTTCGGCAACTGCTTCATTCCAATCCTTTTGTCCGGGTTTCATTTTCATCCTGACTTTTTGACTAAGCCAAACAGTGTTTATTTTTTCTTTACCAATCATCCCCGATACTTTTAACCATTTTGCAACCGGATATGGCAGATCATTAAGTTGCTCTTTCGTAATTACGGATATTTTGGTTGTGTCTGCTTGTTTCATTATTGTCGATATTTCATTTGCCACTTTATTGTTAAATGCAAAAGTTGAAAGAGAATACAATGCAGCCAGGAGGATTAAAATATTAGGAATAGTACCGAATTTCGCGTCTTTCCAAACAAAAATAATGAGGAGAG
Source organism: Bacteroidota bacterium (assembly GCA_030593185.1). Classification (GTDB taxonomy): domain Bacteria; phylum Bacteroidota; class Bacteroidia; order Bacteroidales; family VadinHA17; genus JADFUQ01. The sequence goes on along the minus strand of JAUVHQ010000103.1, from coordinate 3,829 downwards.
TGGAAATTATAATTGTAACAATTGCCAACCAATACCAGCATTGGGCTTTTGCAAGGAAAGCAATGCCGGTTACTACAAAAAGAAGAAATACGATAAGCCAAATAAGTCCCGAAATTTTGGAAATATCAGTACCTAATTGTTCTATTTGAGCCAATTTAAATGCCTTAGCAAAACCCATAAGATGGATTGCCCCGTGCAAAAATATAAAAGCACAAAAAATATATTTCATCAGTTAATAATTTATTTTTAATGGTCTGATGGAACCTCCATGTTTCCTATTATTATCATAATTGCTTGTGTTAAAAAACATGGAGGTTTCATAATTTCTGTTATTTAAATTGATATTTAACACCAAATTTCATAAAACTTGACCCAGGCATTTTAAAGGTAGATTGATTGTAATAATCTTCGTAAATCTGACTTCCTCTATACATATCGAAATAAATGCCCAATTTACTTCCCTTGTCAAATTGAAAAGGGAAGGCTGATATTCCAAATGTCAGTCCGTTTGACCATGCATTTGAAGAATATTCGGGCAAGATACCTGTTTCACTGCTTGAAATAAAATTAAGCTGCCCCAGATAACCGACTTTCAATTGAATATCGGTATGAGGAAATTGGTTTCTAAAAAACACAAAATTATATGTAAGTGGAAATAAAACTTGTGAGACATTTAATTCACGAACCCCATTATACATGTTTTCAGCATCGTTATATGTAAAGGTTTGATGATTATACATATAGTCAATTCCGGCTTCAATCTGGTTTCTTTTTAACGTTTTGTTTATATGCATACCAACATTAAAACCTGTTCGTGTGGCTCCGGTAAATGCATCAACCGTAACTTCGGGCGGGACTTTAACATTGGAAACTATAGTCATGTCCGTATTTTCAGTTATACCACCTATATTAGCTCCGCCCTTAAGGGAAAATTTCAATTTCCTGTTGGTTGCGGTTGTTTGCTCGGTTGTTGAGCATGAGTTTATTATTAAAAATGATAAACCCAAAATAAATGTGATTGCTGTTTTTTTCAAATGATCGTTGTAAGTATTTTTTTTCATTTTTTTATTCTTTTTGCCTTAAATGTGCCATTCGGCTGAATAAACAGAACTTCTATGATTTCCTCCTTTTCTCCTTCAATGAATTCTAGTTTATAACCTTCTAATACTTTTATTGAAAAATTATATCTTCCAGTCGCAAGAAGCTCATATTCAGGCTGCCCCGTGACGAATAAAAATAATGTTTCGTCACCCTTCATGTATATCTTTACTGTTGTTCCGGATAATTCGTATTCCCCCACATATTTTTCTAAAATTTCTTTGTCGAGAGCAACCAGGTTAGGTGTACGTTTGAATTTTATAGGATCCAGTGTTGGCTCTATCTTAACTTGCAGACTTGCAATTTCACCTGCATTATTTGTCATAAAATTAAACCGGAGTTCAGGAGTTTCTGTGGTATCAATTCCCGATTTTTCTACTTCAAAAGGTTCAAAAACGTTATAATGATAGTGTCTTAGCCAAAGTTTCGTCAATGGAAATTGAGCAAATAGTGAATCTCTCTCTACTAACAAATCAAAACTACCATACCCGGGATGATTATATGTTCCTGTATATTCTTCCAGGATGTGGGATGTTTTGGTACCTGACTTCCTGTTTGAAATAGAAGCTGATTTGGCTTCTTTTTGCTCCCTGGCGGCTTTTTCCCTTCGCTCTTTTAATTCTTTGTTCCAATCATTTGAAGATTCATTTAAAACCTTATCGGCTATGATATTTCTTACTACAGAAGGTATCATCGAGCTATTTTGATTAGTTAAAACTACTATGCCTATACTATCACTTGGGAAAAAGCATGTGTTGGCAGAGAACCCGTCAATATTGCCACCGTGTTGAACCCTGTAATGTCCTTTATAGGAAGAAATGAACCAGCCATAGCCATAATTTGATAAATGCAGATCAGGGTGTTCTTTTTCAGGAACAGCTCCACTAACCACCATTTGTGAACTCTTTGCCTGGTCAACAAAGGAAGACGGGAGTATCTCCACATCATTGAATTCACCTCCATTAATCCAGGTTATAAGCCAATTAGACATCTCATTCACACTACTGTTAATGCTACCTGCAGGACTCATTCCGGCAATGTGGTAATAATCCATCTTCTGAATGATACTGTCATCTTTCAATTTATAGCCGAAGGCGATATCTTCACTTTTCTCTAATTCATCTATGTACAAATTTGATCTTGCCATTTCTAATGGTCCAAATAGTTTTTCCGACACATTATCTTCCCAACTTTTACCGGTTACCTTTTCAATTATGACACCTTGAGCTAAATACATAAAGTTATTATAGTACCATCTCTCTCTCACGCCGGCAAATGGTTCCTGAAATGCCACTCGTTGCAAGAGACTGTCTTTCGAATTGCTTGGAAACAGGTACCATGAAAAATCATGACGCGGTAAACCGGTACGATGACTCATCATGTCCTTAATGGTTACGGAATTGTTCATTTCCTGCTTATAAAACTTAAAACCGGGAATGTATGCACCTGGACCTTCATCAAATGAAATTTTATTTTCACTTTGCAATATCCCTAATAAAGAAGTGGTGAAGGCTTTACTGCAAGAGCCAATTGCAAAAAGAGTATTTGGAGTAACAGGAATTTTATTTTCAAAATCCCGGTATCCGAATCCTTTAGCATAAATTATTTTGTTCTTCTCCACAACAGCGACAGCAAATCCCGGAGCTTTCCATGTTTCTAATACGACTTTTAGTTCCTTGTCAATTCCTTTTAGTCGTGTATTAAGATCCTGGCTCTTTTTTTGAGCTATTGCCGATGATGCTAACAAAATCGCAAAAACAATTAATGATATTTTTTTCATGACTAAGATTTTTTAGTTGATTAAATTGTGAATTTTTTACCTTCTTTTATACATCTATCATGCCAGATGTCGTAACACTAAGAATATGAGCAGGGCAGGAAGTCCTTTGGTTTTTTGTACCTTAGAAAATTGTTCATTTTCGTACAAAATTTGTACGTAATCGCACATGAGATATTCGTATAAAATATTGTTGCTAATGTGATTGCTATTTTTTTCATCTTCTGATTATTAAAAGTTTTAGACAAAACTATCGGAAAGATTTTAATATGGATTCTCACTTTAAGGTTTAGTGGTTTCACTTTCCCAAAATTGTAGTCTCACTATTTTGTGAGATGTTTTGGATATAGGCACTTGGCGATATCCCTTCAAATTTATTAAAAGCAGTAAAATCAGAAATATCGCTTCAAAGGTTCCAATGATAAGTATGTAGTTCATCGATTATTATAATTCTATCTTTTTAAAAAATCTATTTTGTCGTTTAAATCAAGATCCGGATGTTTTTTTTTCACAACATGTTTTTTCGCTTATTGTTTTAGAATTGACAGGAATTCATCATAATCAATCAATTCAACATCAAAAAGACCGTTTTTTTGATTTAACAGAACGTCATTTACCACTGTGAACATTGTATTTTTATTTAATTCCAGATCAGCCTGATTTACAGAAGCAGGATTTTCTTCATAAGCCAGTTCAACTTTCCATACAGTTCTGGGTGGTAAAGTTATTATTTCAGTCATAGTTGTTTAATTATTATGTCTGAATTTGAGTTTACCTGGTAATTCTTACCACAATGGATAAATGAAACAGGTTCAGTTCCTTTGTTAATGATGTGTAGAATATCATGTTTTACTATTACTTCGAGCAAATTGTTTTTCCAATAAAGAGGATAGATAATCTGAGAAATTTCCTTTGGTAGTTTTGGTTCAATTCTCAATTTTCCACCAACCATAC
>JAUVHQ010000014.1 GCA_030593185.1 Bacteroidota bacterium | reverse complement strand
TTATATTGCATCATCGGGAAAAAACCAAGCTGATATACAAGTTTTACTGTCTGAGTCTCAGGATCATAAAACTGCATAAGTGGATTCTTATGATTTGTGACATTTTCAATATATAACATCCATTCCTGCGCTACTTTTTTTGAGTTATTTCTGTAACCGAGTTTAATATCAGTTTTTAAGTAGTTTGGAAATTTTTTGCTGAACGCTTCATTTTCTTTATAAATCATATCATAGTAAAAATCACTTTTTTGGGCTATTGTCGCTTCTAAATCTATAGGAGTATAACGTTTTCCTCCTGCCCAGGTAACTGTCAGATCAAAAAACAATACCGATCGGCTGTTCAGAATGAATTCTTTTCCAACAAGAGAGTTTAGAACAAAGTTTCCGTTAAATGCTGTATTCCTTTCAACCCCGTCGCTTCCTGTATATTTCGATTCAAACAATGAAAGTGTAAACAGGTAATAATAGTTGTTGCTGAAAAATTTTTCAAGTGTGAACTCAAGCCCGAAATTTTTTCCTGTTCCTTTATTTACAAGACTGTCAAGTGCCTCAATACCAAATGATGTACCTGTGTTAAGCATACTGTATGTGCTTTCTGTTTCTTCAACAGGAACATCAAACAGTTTTTGATAATATGTTTCAGCTTTAAGTCTCAGGGTTTCGTTTATCAGATAGTCGTATCCTAGGATAAAGTGATGCGATTTGGTCGGGCCAAGCTCTTTGTTTGTCTGTTTATATGATTGGTCTTGCAACTGGGTTTCGAGAAACAGTGTGGATAGTTGTTGAATCCTGTTGTGGAATCCATAACCTGCGTTTAGTTTCATAGATTCGTTAAACTTCCATTGCATACCAATCCTTGGTTCCAGGAGTAGTTGGGGGTTATGAGCAAAATACATTAAATGAACACCGGGTGTAATATGAAATTTATTAGTGATCTTATACATCCATTGGTTATAAGCCCTGTATAAAAACACACCATCGGAAAGAGATTTTTTTATGTTAGTGAGGTTTCTGTAGTCATTTATATCTGAAAAAAAAACTTTTGAGTTCAAATCAAATCCCATCCTGTCAACAGTTGCTCCTGTCCTGAAAGATAATTGCGGATTGATCTTTCTGTTGAGTACAAAATTGTAGGATAATTTGGTTGACGATGACTGCTCGCTAAAAAAATCAAACGGGTTCAGGTCGATATCGAGTGTATCAAGCTGTGTCCACCCCTTCTCATATAAAAAAGATATTGTATGCTTTGAATATGTTTTCAGATTATGTACCTGTGAATATGATATAGCACTAAAACCCAGATCAGATCCGTTATAAATATCCTGATTGCCAGGTGTATAAATATTATCTCCTTGTTGTTCGGATGCTAAAATTGCAATATGGCTGGTCCCTCCCAATCCAAAAAATGAAATTTCCCCTTTCTTCATAGGAAATACGAGCTTATAAGCAATATCCTGGTAGTATGGGACACCTCCTCCAGTACCGATGTCTAATCCAAGATCTTTCATTAATCCTAAGGTGGAGTACCGGTAGTTGGCAACAAACGAACTTCTGTTCTTTTTACTGAATGGACCTTCAGCCCCCAGCTCGAATCCATTAAATCCAACCTGTCCGAGAAACTCATATTTTTCATTATTACCTGATTTCAATTTCAGGTCAAACACACCTGACAAGGCATTGCCATATTGTGCGGGAAAGGCTCCTGTAAAAAAATCAGAGTTTCTGAGGTTGTGATTATTGAGCATCCCGACAGGACCTCCGGTTGTTCCCTGTTGTGCAAAATGATTCGGGTTTCCGATATCAACTTCCTCAAGCTTCCATAACAATCCTGAGGGGCTATTACCTCTGATAATTATATCATTCCTCTGATCATTAGCACCTGATACCCCGGCGAAGTTCATTGCCATTCTTGCCACATCACCACGGCTACCGGCATATTTTTCGGTTTCCTCTATTGTGAAAGCGCGGGCACTTATAGTTGCCATTTTGTTTATGGGTTGTTCCTTCGACTTGTGAGCAACCACAACAACTTCTTCGGCAGTGAAAGCTTTTTCCTCCATCTCGAGATAGAGATTTACTTCTTTTGCGGAAGTTACAATCAGGTTATTGATAGTGATGGGTTCATATCCAAGGAATCTAATCTGAATGGTTCTTCGCCCGATTGGTACTTCTTCGAGTCGGAAATTTCCATTTACATTTGATGATGTCCCTGTAGTAGTTTCACCATCTAATAAAACAATTGTTGCTCCGGGCAGGGGGCTTTTTGACAGTTTATCCACTACAACGCCACGGATTGTTTGAGTAAGCTGTTCCTGGGAAAAGAGGTTCCCGGGAATTATTATCCAAAACAGCAAAAAAAGGAATATTAATCTTCTATTAATCATAGCAATAAAATAATTTTCAAATATGCATAAAAAAACCTGTTTCTTATACATTATTTTTTTAGATTTGATCTATATCATTTTTTTGTGTATGTGTGTATGACAATAAGGGACAAAGATTCAGCTGCAGCTATTGCATCAAAGATAATTAACCAAACAAACCGCCACCTGTTCTTGACCGGAAAAGCCGGAACAGGAAAAACAACTTTCCTGAAGTATATTTCTGAATATACTCATAAAAATTCCATTGTTGCTGCTCCCACAGGTATTGCAGCAATAAATGCCGGCGGAGTTACCCTCCATTCTCTTTTCCAGTTACCTTTCGGGTCGTTTATTCCTTCCAATGACCGGATAAAAGAAGACAATATCACAATACAGATTAATACACCACAATCCCTTGTCAAGGACCTTCAAATGAACAGTTCGAAGCGAAAAATGCTGAAAGAGCTGGAGCTTCTGATCATTGATGAAGTAAGCATGGTGCGAGCCGATTTGCTTGATGCCATAGATGCTGTGCTGCGACACATAAAAAGACAAAAAAACAGGTCTTTTGGCGGTGTCCAATTGTTACTGATAGGAGATTTGTTACAACTGCCACCCGTAGTAAAAGAAGAAGAATGGAATTATCTTAATCCCTATTATCCAGGGATTTATTTTTTTAATGCGAAAGCTTTACAGCAAAATAAACCTTTACATATTGAGTTAAATGAAATCTACCGGCAATCGGATAAAATCTTTATTTCGTTACTTAACAACCTGCGGGATAATTCCCTTACGAAAGAAGATATTGAGTTGTTAAACAGGCATTATAAACCCTCGTTCAAACCAAATAAAAATGATGGTTATATATACTTAACCACTCATAATCGTAAAGCTGACGAAATAAACAGACAATCCTTAAAAGAACTACCTGGGAAAACTTATTATTATGATGCGGAAATTGATGGGGATTTTAATGAATACCTTTTTCCCGTTGAGTTCAGATTGGAACTAAAGAAGGGAGCACAGGTTATGTTTATCAAGAATGACTATTCAGGGGAGCAACGTTATTTTAATGGGAAAATAGGTGTAATTAGTTACTTGTCTCCCGACCGGATTGAAGTAAGCTTTAATGACGGGACACCATCTGCCACAGTTGAGCATTATATTTGGGAAAATAAAAAATACAAACTCAATAAAGATATAAACGAGATAGAAGAGAATATAAAAGGTACGTTTTCACATTACCCTATAAAACTGGCATGGGCAATAACTGTTCACAAAAGCCAGGGATTAACATTTAAAAAAGCTATTATTGATGTTTCCAGGGCCTTTGCCCCGGGGCAGATATACGTTGCCCTTTCACGCCTGGTTTCCCTGGATGGATTAGTTCTTACCGGACGAATACCATTATCCGTACTGGAACAGGATGGAGCACTTACAGGGTTTTTAAAAAGCAAAGAGAGTCCGGAAGTATTGGAAAAAGTATTAAAAAAAGAAACACATCATTTCATTGCAGACACTGTGTTAAAAGCCTTTAATTTCAACTCGCTATGTAACTTATTCAAATATCATGTTGAAAGCTACACTAAAGATGATAAAAAGTCGATAAAACAACAATATAAAAACTGGGCGGGGGAATTACAGACTGATTTAATACCTGTAAAAGAGGTAGCCGACAAGTTTTCTGGTCAACTCAGCCAGATAATCGGCACACAGTATTCCGGTTATCTTTCAGTATTAAATGACAGGGTGAAAGCAGCTAAAACCTATTTTGAACCATTACTGAAAAATTTTTCAGAACGTATTTTCAACCAGATAAACAGATTAAAAAAGCAAAAAAGAATAAAAACCTACATGAATGAATTAAGAGATATTGAATTGCTTTTTTTCAAACAACTTCAGGCAATATATAAATCGGAAGCCCTTATCAATTCTGCCATAAATGACACCGAACTTTTAAAGGAGAATCTGCTAAATTCCACTCTTTATAAAGAGCGGAAAAGTATGATTCAGGAAAAAAGTGTTTCAGCATTGAAAAAAAATAGTACTAAGAATTTTAGAAGAGCACAAAAGAAGAGTGAAAATGAGATAAAACCCAATACAAAAGAGATAAGTTATGATCTATTTCAGAAAGGGAAAACAATTAAGAAAATTGCTGCAGAACGATCACTCGCGGTAACTACCATTGAAGGACATTTAGCCCATTATGTGGCAAAAGGGCTTATTGATATTTCACGTTTTGTTGGTGAAAGTAAGGTAAAACAGGTTATTGAAGCATCACAAAAACTGGAAACAACAAATCTTGGATCTGTAAAAAGATATCTCGGGGATGAATTTACATACAGCGATCTTCGTTTTGCTATGGCAAGCTATGCCTGGCATCAATCCTCATAATCAGGCTCCATTACTTTGCCTATAAAAATTATGGAATTGGTGTATTTCTCCTTTATTACGAAAATAAAAGGTTGATTAACATAGAAAGGAATAAAAGTTTCTCCTCCTCCGGCACTGGTCTCCATCATTTCAACAAGCGTAACTGCTGCAGCTTCTGTTCCTTCCTCGTTTACCTCGATAAAAGTTTTGTGTATTACCCTTGAGATAAACAACTGCCGGTTAGGATTTATCTTTGAAAAATCAGCATTATAAGGGTCAAAAGCAATTCCCATACCCAAGTTAATGAGTTCATTATTTAGTGAATCTTCATACTCAAATTTAAATTTTGGCAAATGAATCTGCACTTTTCCTGCTTCATAAAACTCACTTAACCACCTGTTCCAGTTTTCATTGCTTAACTGGTCAATGATATCATCCAGGGTTTTATTATATTGGGGAAGCAGAATAATCATGCTGTAATTGCCGGCGCCATATGGCATTTCCACTGCCTGTATAATATCGTTTGATAAATAATTGAATGATCCTTCCTGAACCATCATGGGAACATCCTTTGTAGTTCCATTGCTTAAATAGAATGGCTTTTCTTCAGTGCCGGACTCATCAAACTCATATTTCCATATTCCTTTAAAATATATCGCGTTAATGAGATACATTACTGCACTGGCAGGTATGTAATCAAGGATCTCCGTGATCTTATCATTGGTCTTATCGGCAACCCAGTTGTTGATGGTATTAACGGCTTCAGGATCAAGAAAATCCAGGGGTGAGACCTCAGCATAAAAGTAGTTTTGATTAACATTTATGAAATCCTGCTCTACTTCAAAGGTTTGTTTGTACCAGATGGAGTTGGCAATACTCATCAAAACCTTCGGATCGACACTTGCCAGAGCACCGATCAACATTTTATAATTTTCATTGATCTCATCGATAGTAAACCCGCTTAACTCAAGGGTTTTTTCCATTGCTTCTTTTGTATCCCCGTCGGCTCCATTATAGGTCATGGCAAGAGCCAGGGAAACACTTAAGGGAGAGATCATCACGTTTTTTTCGGGCTCTTCCGATTTCAATACTTCTTTAAACAGGTTTATTCCAAACAGGTTATCCGAATCAACCAGTATTTTTCCTTTCTGAGTTAGATTAATTTCCTTTGGTCCGGATTCTTCAACTTTGGTTTTCTCACAGGAATAGCCAAGAAGTAAAATAACGATGGCTGGGATTACGAATTTTATAGCTTTCATTATAATAAGTTTTATGTTACAAATGGTTTTATAAATGATTTTGTTATTTAGAAAACGATTCCATGGTATTTTCATAGAATACCTGTTGCATAGACCAAAAACAATGCCAAAAATCTGGTGATTGTATTGCATTTCAGAGCATGTCTTTTTGTATTTGTCGCAAACTTTTGAACGAAGCTCGAACTTTTCATCAACCGTAAATCGATAAAAATCACTAATTATCAACAGGTACGGGCGGAATATCCAGGTAAAACCCTTACTGTTTTTACTTTTCTGGCTGCATATAAAAGTTATAATGCAGCCAATATTTATGTATTTATTACTTTCTGGCTGTATTAAAAATCTTATAATTAGCCATTATGCAAATTATTTTGTAATCTTAGCTGCATAAACAAACTTTATCAGAATAAACTATATACGGAGAACCAACTTAATGGCTATGCTTAAAAGATTTTAAACGAATTAAAATGAAAAGCAAGAGAGTCAGTAAATGCTAAACTATGAACAGGCAGGAGGCAGAAACCTTATTAAAACGCACCTTTAATATTGACCGATTTTATGATAAGCAATGGGAAACCATTGAAAAAATTCTGGAAGGCGAACGGGTATTGCTTATCGAAAAGACAGGATTTGGGAAATCTTTGTGCTTTCAGTTTCCTGCCATTCTATTTAAAGGAACCACGGTTATTTTCTCCCCTTTAATTGCCTTAATGCGCGATCAGGTTAAAAACCTGAATAGTCTTGGTATTGCAGCCAAATGTATAAATAGTGAACAGACTCTGGAAGAAAATTCTCAAATTATCAGTGAAGCAAAAGACGGGAAACTCAAAATCCTCTATATTGCACCGCTGGTTATCGCCAGAACTTTAGGAGGAGATTTAAAATGAACAAAGATGCAGCATATTGGATCGTGTTGGCACATTTGCCGAAATGGGGTAATTTAAAAATAAACAACCTCATCATTAATTTTTATCATGAAAATAAGCTATCGCCAGAGGACTTTTTTCAGTTATCTGAGAACGACTGGAAAAATAATTATGGTTTGGAATACAAAGAAATTGAGGATTTAAAAAAGGCAAAGTCCGAATTGGCAAATACTGCATTTTTAGCAGAATCTCTGCTTAATGAGGGTTATGAAATCATTCCCATCACCTCTTCTGAATATTCAAAAACATTAAAAGATAATCTTAAGGTTGCACATGCTCCGGCTCTGCTTTATGTAAAAGGGAACAAGCAAATAATGCAGGAGAAATCCATAGCAATTGTCGGTTCCCGGATTACATCAGAAATATCCCTCCAATTCACCGACAATATTGCAAAACTGGCCAGTAAGGAATACAAGGTTGTTGTAAGCGGATTTGCAAAAGGTGTTGATAAACAGGCACTGGATTCTGCTATAAAATATAAAGGTCAAAGTATTATTGTCCTGCCACAAGGCATTATGACCTTTGGTTCCGGATATAAAAAATATTATAAGCAAATTGTAAACGGTGATGTGTTGGTACTGAGCACATTCTTTCCCAAAGCCCCATGGAAAGTCGAGTTAGCCATGGCACGAAATCCCATCATTTACGGGTTAGCAGCCGAAATCTATGTTGCGGAGTCCTCTGATAAAGGGGGTACATGGTCAGGAGTTATAGATGGGTTAAGAAAGAATAGAAAAATATTTGTACGAAAACCGGATGATTCTGAAAAGAATGCCAATTGTTTACTCATTCAGAAAGGGGCAATCCCAATAGATTTCAATGGCAAAACAATTGAAGGTTATGTTCCTGTTGAAAATATAGACCTGTTTTCATCTGTGAATGAACCAACGGCTGACTATAAAAAAAAGATCATAGAGCTTCTGAAAAATGGCGAGTATACGGTAAAAGACATAATAAAAAAATTCAATTTGAATATTTCTGAAAAGAAATTAAGGGATTTTTTAAAAACGCATAAAGAGGTAGAAACTTTGAATAAAAAACCATTGCGTTTTACATTAAAAAACAATATCCAAAATCAGAAAAAATTATTTGATTAAATCAAAGCTATTTTTTTTACCATGGTATATGTCCGATTCTTTTTTGCCCATTTGCGTTCAATAATACTTTCATAGGCCATCTTCTAATCATCTTTATGATTAAAAATAAAATATCTAAAGATTTTAGAAGAAATCATAATATTTTCTACTTTCGCAGTATAAAAGAATGTTATAAATAGTTGACTTAAATACGGGGTGTAGCGCAGCCCGGTAGCGCGCGTCGTTCGGGACGACGAGGTCGTGGGTTCAAGTCCCGCCACCCCGACAAAAATGAAAAAAAGCTGATACGGAAGTGCCGGCTTTTGTTTTTGGGAAATCCGTCAGCTAATCGTTGCCCAATCTTATCAGCATCTCTTCCATCAGGTCGTCACGGTTTACCGGAACAACGCCCGATTTTTCACATACCAACCCGCCTGCCAGGTTAGAAATACTGGCAATATCAAAGGGTGTTAATCCTGCTGCACAGCACAGACTTGCAGTGGCGATCAATGTATCACCTGCACCGGAAACATCCGTAATCTCTCTTACCTCTGCGGGAATGGTTGAATATGATTCGCCGTCACTGATGAATACTCCGGCTTCTGAAAGTGTGATCATAATAAGGTCAATATTTCTTTCCCTATGTAGCTTTTTTGCCAATATAAACTGCTTATCATGATCTGACTTGTCAAGATCGGTCTTTGAACCTTCAACCAGTTCCCTGAAGTTTGGTTTGAAAAGTGTTATGTTTTTGTATTGATGGTAATTCCTTTTTTTCGGATCAACCAGGACGGATATATTGTATTCGTTGGCAAGTTCGGTAGTGTGTTTAATAATGGACGGAGTAATAACTCCCTTATCATAGTCTTCAAAGATCACAGCATCTATCGATTGGGAGAGTGTTTTGTAAATTACTTCTAACAGTCTCTTTTCCAATGATGCTGATAAAGGAGTGTTTTCCTCCTCATCAACCCTGAGCAGATGTTGATGCTGACTGATAACCCTTGTTTTTACTGTTGTTTTTCTTTTTATTGTTTGCACCAGTCCCTCAGGGGAAATTCCCTGTACATCCAGTCTTTCAAGTAACACATCAGCTTTTTCGTCATTCCCGATAACTGAACATAAGAGGGGAGTGGCACCAAGCGATTTAATATTCAGGGCAACATTTGCCGCCCCGCCAAGCCGGTTTTCTTTATGAGTACTAGTTACAATGGGAATTGGAGCTTCGGGTGAAATCCTTTCCACCTTACCAAACATGTAGGAGTCTATCATCACATCACCAACAATAAGCACCCTGTAGGATGTGAAATTTTTAAAAAGCTTCCTGACCTGTAAACTGTTTACCATGAATGCTGTTTCTTAATTAACAATTATCAAAGATAAGTTTTTATGATTTATTTTCAATTAAAGATGCTCGCTATCGCTCGCATCATTTATTGTCATTCGCTTCGCTGTTATAATCACAACCTACTGACTACCTAAACAAAATAATAACGTTATTAATCACGTGATTAATGCCGTGATTAATCACGTGATTATCTTTTCTTAATGACTACCTAATGACCACCTAATGACCTCTTCAATGACCACCTAATGACCTCTTCAATGACCACCTAATGACCTCTTCAATGACTACCTAATGACATCTTTAATGACCCCGGTGAAATATGCTCCTTTGTCGCATGTCACGGGGTTCACCCAGTGAAACCCCCGCATAGCGGGGAGCAACGAAGTTGCTGTTTCACAGGGTAAACTTCTTCACATCACACAGGATCGACATCAATAATAACCTGGAATGCACGATATGTATCTTTTCCACTAAACTTATCCAATATCTCTGTCAATAATTGTTTGGCACGTACGATTGACCGGTCTTTTTCAATTTTAAGAATTATTGTTTTGAGATAACATTTTTGTATTTTTCCAACAAGGGGAAATTCTGGTCCAAGTACTCTTGCTCCAAAAGTTTCCCGAAGCTTATCGCCCAGATGTTTAGCTTGTCTGTTTAATTCGTCCCTGTTTTTGTGTTTCAATGTTATTTTTATCAGGCGGCAGAAGGGTGGATAATTGAATGTTTTCCTTTCTTCCATCTGGGAATTATACATATGGATAAAGTTGTAATTAAGAACATCTTTAATTACCGGATGATTTGGTTCGGAAGTTTGAATTATAACTTTGCCTTGTTTATTTCTTCTTCCTGCGCGACCGCTTACCTGTGATAAAAGTTGAAAACTTCTTTCAAAAGCCCGGAAGTCGGGGAAATTGAACAAATTATCGGCATTCAGGACACCAACAACACTGACATTGCTAAAATCAAGACCTTTAGAAACCATCTGTGTGCCAACAAGAATATCAACTTCCCTGTTTTCAAACCGGTTAATAATAGTTTCGAATGATTTTTTTCGTCGTGTAGTATCCATATCCATCCTGGCAACCCGTGTCTCAGGGTACAATATAGCCAGTTCATCTTCAATTTTTTCAGTACCGAATCCCCGTGTGCTAAGTGTGGCATTTCCGCAGGAAGGACATTTAGAAGGTATTGGTTGGGAGTAACCGCAGTAGTGACATACAAGTTTATTGATACCTTTATGGTATGTAAGACTTACGGCACAATTTGGACACCGAGGTATCCAGGAGCATGACATGCATTCGAGATATGGTGAGAATCCACGCCTGTTTTGGAATAGTATGATCTGTTCATTTGCATCGAGTGCTTTTTCAATTGCATCTATAAGTTGAGGTGTAAAATGTGAACGCATTTTTTTCTTCCTGTAAGCTTCTTTTGTATCAGCAATGATAATTTCCGGAAGTTCTATTTCCATGTGCCTCTTGGGCAGTTCGGTAAGTACATATTTCCCGGTTTCAGCATTATTAAAAGACTCAACAGACGGAGTTGCTGTTCCAAGAAGAACATTTGAGTGATGCAGGCTGGCAAGCATAATAACTGCATCGCGGGCATGATACCTTGGGGCAGGATCGAATTGTTTGTAAGAATTTTCATGTTCCTCATCTATAATAACCAGACCGAGGTTTTTGTAAGGCAGAAATATTGCTGATCTGGCTCCAAGAATTATTTTGCATTTTTCGGAGTTAGCTGAAACATTCTGCCAAATCTCCAGACGTTCTGCATCACCATAACGAGAGTGGTATACAGCCACTTTATGTCCAAATACTTTCCTGAGACGGTTTATTATTTGTGCTGTCAGAGCGATTTCAGGTAAAAGGTAAAGAACTTGTTTTCCCTTTTTAAGTTGTTGCCCGATAAGATGAATATATACCTCTGTTTTGCCGCTTCCGGTAACTCCATTCAGAAGAGTTACTTTGTTTTTTAAAAAGGAATCTCGAATTTTTTTAAGAACTTTTTGCTGATCATCGTTTAAAATTTTAATTTCCTCAGCAACAAAATCAGGAGAGGGAAGTCTGGATATGGTTTTTTCATAGGTTTGCAATATCCCTTTATTAACCAGGTTATTCAATGATTGTGCACCTGCATCTGCCTGTTGCAGGAGCTGCTTCCAGGGCACCTCTTTTTCTTCATTATCGCCAAAAACGCCGGATTTCAGAATATATTCCTCTATAATTTTAAGTTGTTTAGGTGCTTTTATAAGTTTAGAAAGAGTGTTATTTAGTTCCATCTCAGTGATTTTGGAACCTAATTTTACATATTTTTCCTTCCTGGGTTTATATGTTTCAGTTAATGCTTCCTCAACCTGAATTGCTTTTTTATTGAAGAGACTGTTAATTATTGGAATAGCTTTAATTTCTCCTGAACTTTTTTCAAGTTCCCTGATTGTAATAGATTTTTTAGCCTTCACCAGTTGGAGAATTAATTCTTCATGATCCGATAATTTTTCCGGGGAAAAAAAGCCGGGATCATATATGAATCGGGTTTCGCTTTCAAGCTTTAATCCTGAGGGAATTGCAGCACGCATAACTTCACCCAAAGAACACATATAATATTTGGCTATCCATTCCCAGAAGCTAAATTGTTTCTCACTGATAAGAGGTTCAGGATCAAGAACATCTTCAATTTCCTTAATTGAATATCCTGCAGGCGGATTTTGATGTATTTCCCTGATAAGTGCCGAATAAATTTTCTTTTTACCAAATTGGACAATGACACGTTTTCCGGGTTGGGTTTTACCGGTCAGTTTACCTGGAATTTTATAGGTAAAAAGAGATTTTATGGGAAAGGGAAGAATTACATCAGCGTACCAGGATTTTTCTCCCATGGGAAATACATTTATTTTTTTGATTACCGGGGAACCATCCGGTGATTGCTATTTTATCCACAACGGAATTAATTTCACATCATACGGACAGGATGCCTGCCAGTTCCAGGAGTTCCCAGTTGACATCTTTATATGTTTTAACAGCTTTTCGGAATGGTACTTGAACAATTTCGTTATTTTTCAATCCCACCATAACACTTTTTTGGTCGTCCAGAAGTGCTTCAACTGCAGCATATCCCATTCGGCTTGCAGTAACCCTGTCGAAAGCTGATGGTGAGCCGCCTCGTTGAATATGTCCTAATACTGTTACTCTCACAGAATAGTCTTTAAAATCATCCTTAACTTTATTGGCGATTTTTGCTGCACCGCCTTCGTCATCACCCTCAGCAACTATGATAATATTGCTGGATTTTTTTCGTCTTTTGCCTTCCTCAAGTTGTTTTTTCAAAGATTTTGACTGGTCTTTTATTTCGGGGATCAGAATTGCTTCAGCGCCACAGGCAATCCCACTGCGGATAGCAATAAAGCCTGCTTCGGCACCCATAACCTCGATAAAGAACAACCGGTTATGTGCACTGGCAGTATCCCTGATCTTATCAATGGCTTGGATAGCAGTATTGAGTGCAGTATCATATCCAATGGTTCTATCTGTGCCGAAAATATAATTGTCGATCGTTCCGGGGACCCCGACAAACGGGATTTCATATTCTTCATTAAATATCCTTGCACCGGCAAAAGTTCCATCACCGCCAATCACAACTACCCCGTTGATATTCTGCTCTTTCAAATTATCATATGCTTTTCTTCTGCCAGCCTCAGTTTTAAATTCTTCGCATCGTGCTGTTTTAAGTATAGTGCCGCCCCTCTGGATAATTTCACTTACACTATGCGATTTTAGAGGCTTAAAGAATCCTTTAATCAGTCCCTGGTATCCTTG
Organism: Bacteroidota bacterium; assembly: GCA_030593185.1. GTDB lineage: Bacteria > Bacteroidota > Bacteroidia > Bacteroidales > VadinHA17 > JADFUQ01. Next base: position 4,509 of record JAUVHQ010000014.1, on the reverse strand, counting down.
CCGGATACCGGTTACTTCAAGATCATTATAAATAGCTGTCCGCACAACGGCACGGATAGCCGCATTCATACCTGGAGCATCCCCTCCTGATGTCAATACTCCTATGTGTTTTATTTTTCCCATTAAATTTTATTGTTTTAATTATAAAGGTATTGAAAAAATTAGAAAACTTTATTACGTTGTTTGTCAAAGATATAACCACCTCACTCTTTATTCAGGGATTTAACATTTTCAGCAACATTTCTCATTAGCCATTCCGGTGTTGAGGTAGCGCCACATATACCAACCGACTTTATATTATCAAACCAACTCTTTTCTATTTCTGATTCGGCTGAAATGAACCGGGAATTCGGGTTCTCTTCTTTACATACCTGGTATAACATTTTACCGTTTGAACTGTTCTTCCCGCTGACAAACAATACCAGGTCATGATTCCGGGCGAATTCCCGGATAGTTAGCTCACGGTTTGCCACCTGGTTACAGATAGTATTGTAAATTAATAATTCGCTTCTATCTGTTACCCCGTTTATTCTTTTTTGGATCTCCCTGCCCAACTCCCGGTATTTTTTCTTATTACGGGTAGTCTGGGAATAAAGGACAACAGGTTTGGAAAAATCGATCTGATCGAGTTCTTGCAAATGGTTAACTACAATTGCTTTACCTTCAGCCTGACCTTTCAATCCAATAACTTCGGCATGTTTTTCTTTTCCGAAAATAATCACCTGCCCATCTTTTTTTTTCATTTCTTCAAAACCAATTTTTACCTTTTTCTGAAGACGGTCAACAATAGGGCAGGTTCCATCAAGTAACTGAATATTATTCTTTTTTGCAATTTCATAGGTTTCAGGGGGTTCGCCATGTGCTCTAATCAGAACCTTGCAGTTTTTCATATTTCTGTAGGTTTCATAATCAATAGTTACCAGTCCCAGAGACACAAGTCGCTCCATTTCACGTTGATTATGAACTATTTCCCCCAGACAATATACCTTGCCTTCCTCTTTAAGGATATCTTCTGCAATTTTAATTACTTTTTCAACCCCGAAGCAAAATCCGGATTGTTGATCTATTTCAATTTTCATAGTTCAATTCACTAAGCAATTCTTCAAACCATTCCATTTGCTCCTGCACTGTCATATCGCTATTGTCAAGCACTATGGCATCAGTAGCTTTTTTTAGCGGACTGATATTCCTGTTCGTATCTATATAATCCCTTTTTTCAATATTCTTCTTCACCGCTTCAAAGTCAGCATCAACTCCTTTTTCCTTAAGTTCTTTGTATCTTCTTTCAGCCCTTACTTCTGCACGGGCAGTCATGAAAATTTTCAAGTCAGCTTCAGGAAATACAACTGTGCCAATATCCCTGCCATCCATAACTATCCCTCCCTCTTTTCCATGCCTTCTTTGGATGTTTACCATTTTTCCCCTAACCTGTCCAATTTCGCTTACCTGGCTTACATAATCTGAAACACCCGCAGTTCTTATCTCATCTTCCACATTTTTCCCGTTCAGGAAAGTTTCATGCCTGTTTCTTGTTTCCATGAACCGGAAATCAATATCTGTTTCTGTGATAAGTAATTCCAGGGCTTTTATATCAAATTTATCTCTACTAATAATATTATTTTTTATACACAGCAGGGTAACAGCCCTGTACATTGCTCCGCTGTCAATGTATTTATAATTTAGTCTGCTGGCAATCTCTTTGGCAAAGGTGCTTTTACCACAAGATGAATACCCGTCAACAGCTATTGTCAGACACTTTTTATTCGACGTTCTCATTTGCCTGCAAAGATAAAACATAGCTTTGCAAATTAATTAAAAAGAACAGTTAAATTAATGTTATCTTTTTATTCAGTCTCGTAGAGACTTATTGATAATAGGCAGCCACTTCAGTGGCTGTTAAAAATAACACATACCAGACAGCCCGGAGAGCTAGAATGGCACTAAAATGTCTGTCTGTTTTCATTCTATCCCTCCGGGATGAATAATATTTGTTAATTCTTTGTATCAGGCATTGAAATGCCTGCCTATTATCATTCTGTCCCTGCCGGGACGAAAAGAGGGCGTTTTATATAATGAGTAGTCAAATTCCTTATTCTTAACCTTAGCCTCAGCCTTTTTTACATTAATGATATAACAGAGTATACACCAATAAGTAAATTGTAAATTCTGATACATCTAATCAAAGATCTTATTATACAGATTACCCATATTAGTGCTGAAGGAAAAATGATTGGAAGCACCTGCCAGGTGATAAGTTGCCCTGCCATAATCTAACCTGAACTGCGAGATTTTGAGACCGAAACCCCATGAAAATCCAACAGTTGAAATTCTTGTAGGTATCTTGAGCTCTTGTCTTCTTTGGTAATTATACCCAAAACGCAGGGCAAAATTCTCAAAGGGAATAAACTCCAGTCCCATTACCATATGTCTCATCAGGTTGTCACCAAAAATTTCAATCTCTGAAGATTCTCTCTCCGAATCATTATATCCGTTGTTTGTATTTTCTTCGGACAGCAGCAGATCATATTGTTGCAAACTGTGAGCTGTAAGGAAAAATCTGAAGGGTGCATGCTGCAGTTTATTTGAAACTGCAAGCTGTACTTCGAAAGGAAGTGGTTCATGATTTCCGCCATAATAGGTAGATATCTGCCGGCCTAAGTTGTTTATTGTCAAAGAAGCTGCAAATAATAAGTTCCTGCTGATATAGGAAATTCCGAAATCGGCAACTATTCCGGTTGACCGGTATCTTTCGAAAGTTGATAATACAGGTTTAAGACTGATACCCACCGATATAGTGCTGTCAATAGGTATTGCCCATGAAAGATGAAAAGCATGTTCTGCTGCCTGGAATTTCCCGGTAATAATTCCTGTCGGGTCGGCTGCGATAAATTCACCATAATTAATAAAATGAACACCGACAGCAAAATTTCCTAACTTCTTGAATGAATGTGAGTATGCTGCATATCCGTAACGAATGTCAGCAAAATATCCCGAATAATTCAGAACCAATTCATTATTCATTTCTTTGTTAAGGAGGGATGGGTTTGAAAAAACAAGGTTCAGGTCATTGCCGGGAGTAGTGATCATTTTGCCGCCAAGTGATGAAATTCTTCCTGAAACAGGAAGAGTTAGAAACTGGTAAGTACTGGTGCCTCCTGTTTGAGGATATAGCTGAATACTAACAATAAATATCAGCAATATTTTTAGTGATTCTCTCATTAGGTAAGAGTAATTTCTTACGTACAATCTTGATTTTTGTATAAAGAACGAAATTTATTAAAAGAAAGTGTTATTCTTGCCACAAAGACACAAAAACACAAAGATGCACAAAAGATAAGGTAATGGAAATAAGCCCTTTGTGATTCTTTGAGACTTAGTGTTTTAGTGGCATTTTCTTTTTTTTAACTTTTCGGAGTGGACTCATTATATAAAATACAGGTACAATCTTCAGTGCTCTTTTAAAAAGAATTAATGATAAATCCTTCAATCTTACGCTTTCTTCACTACTCCAATATTCCAACATTCCATTATTCCAGCATTCCAAAATACCTGTATATTATCATAAAGAACCTTTTTTATTTCATAAAGTGAATATACCTTTGGGTTTTGAAAGATATAATCTATTATTTTGGAAAAGATAGTTTTTGTCATAAACCCTATAGCAGGTAATCGAACACAGAGAGATTTAAAGGAAAAAATCCTGAAACTGATCGATCACTCTTTTCCGGAACCTTATTTTTTTGAAACAGGCAAGCAGGGTGAAGCAACCGTTATTGTAAAAGAAAAGGTTAAAGAAGGTATTAAAAGATTTGTTGCTGTAGGAGGTGATGGTACTGTGAATGAAGTTGCACGGGGGTTAGTGAATACGGAAGCGGCTGTAGGAATTATCCCGACAGGTTCAGGGAACGGTCTGGCACGACATCTGGGTATTCCTTTAAGTTTGCCAGGTGCCATTGATTTATTAAGAAACGCTCGCCCTGTAGCTGTTGATTACGGAATACTAAATGGCACACCTTTTTTCTGTACAGCCGGTATTGGTTTTGATGCCATGATAGGACAAGAATTTTCTCTTTTGGGGAAACGCGGTTTTGTTTCCTATCTGCGACTAATCCTGGCGCGTTTCATATCTTATACTCCACAGAAATATGTTATCAGAATTAACGAGAGAGAAATAAGAAAGGATTTGTTCCTTGTTACATTTGCAAATAGTTCACAATACGGGAACAAAGCATCTATTGCCCCACAAGCCAGTATTAAGGACGGCTTAATGGATGTCTCTATGTTATCGCCATTCCCTTTTTACAGGGCTTTGAATATTGGAATACGGTTATTAACAAAAACTATCGATTCAAGCAAATATGTTGAGATAGTGAAATGTAAAGAAGTAAGTGTGGAAAGGGAATCACCGGGACATGTACATCTTGATGGTGAACCTATGATAACGGGAAGGCATGTTGATATGAAGATCATTCCCGGAGGGTTGAATGTCCTTGTGAAAGTCGAAGGGTC
>JAUVHQ010000022.1 GCA_030593185.1 Bacteroidota bacterium | reverse complement strand
TGTCACTATGAAGTTCTGTTCCTTCATAGTGATCACGCAATACTTTCATAAAATCCTTAACCTCTATTCTTTGTTCAGGTTCAAATGAAAACGGGAAATCATCTTCTATATCGTAATCAACTTCAGATAACATATTTATTCCTCTCCACATTCTGTAAATATTTGTTTTTGATTTTAGCGACCCGGAACTGGAATACGCTTCACGGAAGTTAAAAGGTCCATTATCCGGATCATACCATTCCCTTTCAATCGCGTATTTAACAATATCTGCTGATCCAAGAAAATTCATGGTATCAGCAAGATCAATTTCCCCGATAGTATAGTAATTTGGGATAACGGCAATATGGTTATCCGGAATTCTTTGGGCTATCCAATGTTTACCATTAACCACCGACAGCATCCATGCTTCATTGGGGTCGGCAATGCAATATGTGCGTCCGGATGAAGTATAACCATAATTAGAAACAAGCTCTCCTCCAATTTTAACTGCTTCTCTTGCTGTTTTTGACCTTTCAGCCATTATTCTTCTAAGGGAATAACCAATACCTCCATCAGTGAATACGCCTTTGTTTTCGCGGGATGAACAAGCATCTGAAGCGATACAAACACCGTACTGATTAAGATACGAATCTGAAAAGCTCATCCCTGGTATTTCCAGCCACAGGTAACTATTGGTTTCCTCAGGTTGTACAGAAACACCTCCATTATTAAAATTTATCACCTCATTTGGTGAATGTATAAGTGATGGTACTTTATACCAGTTAACAACCTGTTTGCCCCCATCATCTTCATCATGTGCAAACATAACAGATCCGTCAATTGTAGCTTCTCTTCCAGCTAATATTGAAAAACAATCAAACCCATCATTGACTTTTTTAATTGAACATCCTGAATTGACCAATAAAAAGGCAAATATCAGAAACAGGTAACTAATAAGATTTTTTTTCATTTTTACATTGTTTATCACGATCGCTAAAGTATGAAGAAAAACAGTAATAAGAATATAAGTTTGAACTAGTTTTTATAAAAAATACAAAAAAATCTTTTCTTAAAGTATTTTTTCAAGTAATAAAACTATTAAGGGGAGTGTTAAAACTGATAACAAAGTAGATGTTAATACATTTTGCGTAGCATGTACATCATCTGCTCCATATTTCTTAGCCATAATAATAATAATAACCATACATGGCATTGCCGATTGCATAATTATTACTGATAAAGCAATTGTATCCATTTCCCAACCGGTTATATTTAGTATTGCGCTGATAATTAGAAGGATAAGTACAGGCGAAAGTATAAGCTTGTTAATGCTCAATATTAATACCCGGAATTTCCAAATCAGACTTTGTATTGTTGTTTCTGAAAGAACCGCACCAATATATAGCATTGACAAATAGAGAGATGTGTTACCCAAACCACCAAGAGATTTTTTAAAAACTACCGGGATCGACCAGTTAAGGCTCATTAATATCAGCCCAAGGAAAAAAGCTATCGTATTTGGATTTATAAGTTTTTTAAGTCCGGCCAAAATATTTTGTTTTTGTTCTGCTGCTAAAAGATACACCCCGAATGTCCATTGCATAGTATTTGAACACAGGTGAAAAAGCATTGCAAACAGAAGTCCTTTATTTCCAAATAGCACATGTATTAAAGGGAATCCAAGAAAAACTATATTTCCAAACATAGTGTGAACAACATGGATTGAAGTTGCCCTCCTGTTCAATGACATAATGCGGGAGGAAACTGTACCTGTTAAGTACAACAAAGCCAGAGCCAGGAAAGAAAACAAAATAACCAACAGGCTATTAAACAAAACTTCACCTGTAAGCTCCATATCAGAAAGGGAATTCAGGATAAGTAGCGGAAGGGTGATGTTAAAAATTATACCTGAAAGCCCTTGCTTTACCGGTTCGTTGATCAATCCTGTTTTTGATGCAATAACACCAATTAACCCAAGGATAATAAGTATAAATACCTGGTGAGTGACAACTTCAAAACTCATATCAGTGTTCTTAATAAACTTAATAAATTGACAAAGTTAATATACTTTTGCTATCAGGTTTTAGGAGCATCATGCTATTGGACTGATAATTTATTATTCATTTAGCATTGAAATGGTACCTGTTTAGGCAAAATTTGGGATATATCTGATAACTACAGGAAAATATTTATAATTTCGCACTTTGTATGAAAAATCTCTTTAATAAACATATTTACGGAATTTTAGGAACAATAGTAGTTCATCTTGTTCTTGGCATCATATTTATGATAATGAAATTGTCAGTATCATACAGGGATACAGGAAAATATGTATGGATTGAATTCGAGTCGCCGCGTGAGGAAAAAACATTACAGATACAGGAACAAAAAGAAGAAGTGCAGGGCTATGATGAAGAGGAATACTGGACAACAATAGCAGCAAATTTGTCAGATGATCCGGTAGAAGAGTTTGATATTGAAGAATATATGGATCAGATTAAGGCGGAATTGATTGAAAGTGGAGATATTATGAAAGAAGACAATTATATTGATGACAGGAAACAGATGAAAAAAGCTCTCCAGGCGGGGATTGCAAGTTTTATTGAAGATAAAAGAACAGAAGAATTAAAGAGTGAAGTTGAAAAAACCTCTGCAGAAATTGCAGCCCGGTACCGAGGTCCAACACGGATATATTACGAACTGGCAGGGCGGGTGCATAAAAATCTTCCCCTTCCAATATATCTGTGCGAAGGTGCCGGAAAAGTTGTAGTGGATATTGAAGTTGACAGGAAAGGTTTAGTTGTGACTTCAGCTATTAATGAAAGCGAAACTGCTATAGTTAACGAATGTTTGTACCAGGCAGCAAAAAAGGCTGCTTTACTTTCTATTTTTAACACTGACTATTTAGCACCGAACAAGCAATCCGGAAAAATCACTTACCATTTTGCAGCACAATAGGGATTGTGAAGCAAAGAGCAGAGAGCTAAGAGTGGAGAATGAATGGCAAGTAGTAAAAAGTATAGCGATAAGATTTTTGTAACTATTCGGAGTCTTCCCTTTGGCTGCGCTCAGCATAAAAAGTTTGGAATGCCTTCTAAAATGGCTAATTTCATTATACTTTGCATTTTTATGTCAACAATCTGAAGACTGGGCTATTTATACTTTTTAGTCCCGATTTATCGGGAATGTGATTAAGTGATAGTGTGTTATAATTGTTTGATTGTTATTTACTTTTTTGTGGACTGCCGATTGTAGACTGATTAGTTACAGATTTTTTTATGCCATCTAAAAGATTTCCTTATTATTAACCGGGATCAAAAAAGCTTACTGGAATTATAGTCATAAGGTTCTATCAGTTCAGGAACATTCTTCTCGACGTTTCGTTTTGAGATAAGCTTTGAGATGGTATGTGCTTGCAAATTATCATATTGATAAGGTTTAAGAAGTTTAAGAACATTGGTTACAGGTTGTTCCCGATCCAGCCATTTTGATTCATTATCTTTTGTCAGGATAACTGGCATACGTTTTTTTGTGTTGTGGATTTTTGCAAGTAACGGATTTGCTTTTGTTGTAATGATACTGAAAGTATTAAGAGGCTCTCCGGATTCAGGATCATTCCATGAATCGTATAATCCTGCGAGAGCAAATACAGGTTCACCTTTAAGATAAATATAGTAAGGGATACTCTCATTATTTCTTTTTTGCCATTCGAAAAACCCTCTGGTAATTACCAGACATCGTTTTGATTGAACAGATCCTCTGAATGAAGGTTTCTGAGTAAGAGTTTCAGCTTTTGCGTTCCCTGTTTTAGTCCGTATCGAGGAGGCAAATTCTTTGTCTTTTGACCAGAAAGGAATAAGCCCCCAATGATACTGATGAATTTCACCTGCATTCTCTGCGGGAATAACAGGAATCTTAGGAAATGAAAAAGCAGAATAATAATAACTGGGACGATACTCTTCCGGATCAAGGAGATTTACATTAAAGCGCCTTTCCATTTCTTCTTTTATAATATTCACATTGATGGTAAAACACATGATAATTTGGAAATATTGATTCATCTGAAATCTGCGACGGGTAGTAAAAAAGCTAAAAAAAAATCATCTTCGGACTCCGGATTAATTCGATACTTCTTTTGTTCAAGAAAAATAATTAAAATACACCTAATTGGCACATATGTCAGTCAACCAAGATTTTATCTTTCAAGGAATTGGCAACAGGCTTAAGATGAGAAGGTATAATATTATACAACTTATTGAAATCAGGCAAAACATCTTTATTGATAGAAAGATCTGTCACGTCTTCAGGTGGAGGAGGAATATGACACTGACCAATAAATGGTAATAATGCCCAGGGATCTGTACTTTCCTTAAATTGCGAAACTAATTCAAGGGCTATTATATTATAAATGATAGGATTCCTATAATCTTTGGAACTACGAATTTTTCGAACTTCTTCTTTGATCCAGGCATTTGAGACCTGATTTTGAACAAGATCAACTTTTTCAACAATTTCTCTTAATTTAACCTTTTTAAGGTTCTCGAAATGTTCATAATATCCTTCATACTTTTTATCCGGAACATTGATTTCCCATTGCTCACCAAGCAGATCAAGAAAATAGAAGGAGGCAGTATGGCAAATTATTTCTGACAACCAGCTTATAGCTCTTGGATCACAGTATATATGACAAAGTTCATGCGCAAACTGATAAGTTGCTTTTCCAAAAGTATCAAATTCAGTTTGCAAACCAATTTTGTATTTATCTGTTTCAAGAGGTACATAAAGTCTGTGATCGTAATACATGTCAAGTACCAGATAAATGGGCTTATACCCAAGTGGCGGACCGGTTGGTATTAACCTTTCAAACTCACTGGCAATTTGATCAATAGCCAGTGCAATGGTCTTATTATGTTCATTATTGTCCCAAAGATTATAATGTATTTCCCAGTTCATATTGTTATTTTTATAATTAAATATAATAAAAATATAAAGAAAACACAAAGTTTATCATAAATCTTTTAGTTTAATTCAAATCAGGACAGGAAATATATGATGTTATTTAAAACACAAATGGGAACATCTTCGTTTGAAGAATGTTCCCATTTCACTTTTTGATTCCCGTAGGTTTCGCAAGTGCCAAGCTACGGTTATTATGGTTTTTGTCTGTCCGACTTGCTCCTTTCAGATCAAGTTTTTTTTACATCTGAACCGGTCATTGGTCCCCTCCGAAGAGTTTCACATCCACCAGTTCTGGCTTTTTAAAGGCCCCTTTAAAACCTGGTTCTTTCGAACCCGACGCTGAAGAGTTTAACCTGTACCTGATCGCCTCCTAAGAGTTGATCTTTCCAGGTACACCTTTTTAGGTCACTTTCGGGAGAACTTCACAAACCGTTTTCCAGATCAAGTATTTCGCGGTGTTACCCGTTTCATACTTTTGCTTTATTCAAGCTGATCCGGTTGGCCTGGTTAACTTTCCCTGAGTGGGCTCTGCTCCCGATTAGCCTAAGCTTCTCTTTCACAGATCCAAACCTTTCAAGCCTACCTTTTATCTCTAACTTGGTAGATCAAATATAAAAATTTGTACCCTTCCTTCCAATTCTTTTTTTGAAATACAATAAACAAACAATTAACAACAGTTATTAACAATTGTTAATAATACATTTTTACTTATTTTATTCAGATATGTTTGCATCTTAAAAGTAATTTAATGAGATAAATACAAAGCATTTCAGGACTGGTGACATAAGTTAATCTCATCAAATAATTTGCGATTAATAAATTTTAATATATATCTTTACCTGTTTAGAAAAACATTTTTCTATGATCAAAAAAATCCTTATTGCCAACCGTGGAGAGATTGCAGTCAGGGTTATCAGATCATGCCGCGAAATGGGTATTAAAACGGTAGCGGTCTTCTCGGAAGCTGATAGGAAATCATTACATGTCAGATATGCTGATGAAGCATATTGTATTGGTCCCCCACCCTCAACAGCAAGCTATTTAAGAATTGACAAAATTCTGGAAGTAGCAAAAAAGACAAAAGCAGATGCAATACATCCCGGATATGGCTTTTTATCCGAGAATCCTGAATTTTCTCGCAGAATAAAGGAATCAGGTTTAATATTTATCGGGCCTTCAGAATTTTCCATTCGTACTATGGGCGATAAGATCAGCGCAAGACAAATTATGACAAAAGCAGGCGTCCCTGTGGTTCCGGGTACAAAAGAAAATATATTAGATAAAAAGCAAGCCCTGAATACTATTGAGTCTATCGGTTTTCCGGTCATGATTAAAGCGGCTTCGGGAGGTGGAGGAAAAGGGATGCGCCTTGTGAAAAAGAAAGAAATGGTTTGGGAATCAGTACAAGCTGCAAAATCTGAAGCTTTGGATTCATTTGGAGATGATTCAGTTTATGTTGAAAAATATATTGAATCTCCACATCATATTGAATTTCAGATTTTAGCCGACCAACATGGAAATGTTATTCACTTGTTTGAGAGGGAGTGTTCTGTACAACGAAGACATCAGAAAATCATTGAAGAAACACCAAGCCCGTTGTTAACAGAAAATCTGCGGCTGGAAATGGGTAAATGTGCTATCGATGCCGCAAAGGCTGCAAATTATGAAGGTGCCGGAACTATTGAATTCCTTGTTGATAATGATTTGAACTATTATTTCCTCGAGATGAATACAAGACTTCAGGTGGAACATCCGGTTACTGAAAATGTTACCGGTATTGACCTGGTGAAAGAACAAATTAAAATTGCCGGGGGACAAAAGCTTTCTTATCAACAAAATGAAGTTACTCAAAATGGACATTCTATTGAATGCCGCATATATGCTGAAGATTCGGATAATAATTTTATGCCAAGCCCGGGTATAATAACAAAAATGACTGAACCATCCGGGATCGGTGTTAGAATTGACGGCTATGTTTTTGAAGGTTTTGAAGTGCCTGTTTTTTATGACCCTTTAATGTCAAAGCTTATTACTTATGGAAGAAACAGGGAAGAAGCTATAAACAGGATGAAGAGATGCCTGGATGAATATTACCTGTCTGGTGTTAAAACATCTCTGCATTTTCTCAGAAGAATAATGGAAACACCTGACTTTGTTGAAGGAAAGTATAACACACATTTTATTGAGCAAAACCACGATTTTCTTTTTAATACTGTTGATGAGGATAATACCATGAAGAATACAGAAGATCTGGTAGCGATAGCATCTTTACTCGAGTATGAATTAAATCTGAACCATGCATCAGGAAACAACCATTCACCCTCACATAATCCCTGGAAAGAATTTGGCAGAAAATTGGGCATTACCAGATTATAACTACACTTTTAAATACACAATAATTTAAAGGAACTCTATGGAAATTATTGTAAACAAGAAGAATAAAGAAGTTAAGATACTTGAACGACAAGCAAATAATTTGTTAGTGATTGTTGATAATAAAAAGTATCATGTTGATGTTAAAAAGATAGATAAGGATACCTATTCTTTATTATACAAAGGAAAATCGTACGATCTGAAGGTAGTGTCTGAAGATGATAAGAGGAAGTACTCTGTTAAACATCAGTTCAACCATTACGAGGTTGAAATTATAGATTCTGTAGCCCGTTACAGAAAAAACAAAGGGAATAATGATGTTGAGGAAGATCAAAGTTCTATCTCCTCCCCTATGCCTGGCAAAGTTGTGAAAATTCCTATTGAGGTTGGTGATAACGTCGAGTCAGGGCAAACACTTATAATAATCTCGGCAATGAAAATGGAAAGTGAATATAAGGCAAAGAAAGACGGGAAAGTAAAAGAAATACTTACAACAGAAGGCGCTACAATTGAAGGTAACCAATCTTTAATCCTTCTTGAATAAACTGTTGGCCTGATTTGATAAAATTTTCTTGATTTCTTGTTTATTTTTTTGCCGGGCAACTGCCCTTATAAAATTTTTAATTTTATTCTTTAAACATATATACAGTAAAATTTTCCCACTATGTCAACACACGAGGAGAAATATCAGGAATTTGAAAAAAGAAAAAATGCTGCGGAACTAGGAGGAGGCATTGAAAGAATTGAAAAGCAACATAAAATCGGAAAGAAAACTGCAAGAGAAAGAATCGATATTTTGCTCGATCCGGGCACTTTCATTGAAACAGACCGGATGGTAATACATCATACCAGAGATTTCGATATGGATAAAAAAAAGATTCCTGGTGATGGTATAGTAACAGGGTATGGGAAAATTGATAGCAGGTTGGTTTATGTTTTTGCCCAGGATTTTACTGTATTTGGAGGAACTCTTTCAAGGACAAATGCTGATAAAATTGTGAAACTTATGGATCTTGCCTTAAGAATGGGAGCTCCGGTAATTGGTCTTAATGATTCCGGCGGTGCCAGAATCCAGGAAGGTGTTCAGAGTTTGGGAGGATATGCTGATATTTTCTATCGTAATGTGATGAGTTCAGGTGTTATACCACAGATATCTGCTATTATGGGGCCCTGTGCCGGTGGAGCTGTTTACTCTCCTGCCCTTACAGACTTCATATTTATGGTAAACAAAACAAGTTATATGTTCGTTACCGGACCAGATGTCATTAAAACAGTTACTCATGAGGATGTTACAAAAGATGAACTGGGTGGAGCAATGACTCATAATTCAAAAAGCGGAGTTGCACATTTTGTTGCTGAGAATGATGAACAGGTTCTAATGATGATAAGAGAATTGATTGGATTTTTGCCGTCAAACAACATGGAGGATCCGCCCGAAAAAAAATGCACTGACGATATCAGACGGGAAGATGAGTTTCTTCAAAAATTTGTTCCTGTTGATCCCAATAAACCTTATGACATGAAAGAGATTATCTCTACAATAGCAGATGATAAGGATTTCATGGAAGTTATGCTTCACTATGCACAAAATATTATTACCGGGTTTGTCAGACTTAATGGTAAACCGGTAGGTATAGTTGCTAATCAACCGTCAGTACAGGCAGGTGTTCTGGATATAAATGCATCAACTAAGGCAGCACGCTTTGTAAGGTTTTGTGATGCATTTAATATCCCTCTGGTAACTTTTGAGGATGTTCCTGGTTTTTTACCAGGTACGACACAGGAATTTGGAGGAATTATACGTCATGGCGCAAAATTGCTATATGCTTTTTCAGAGGCAACTGTGCCTAAAGTTACTGTAATTACAAGGAAAGCATATGGAGGTGCGTATTGTGTAATGTCAAGTAAACATATAGGAGCAGATGTAAACTATGCTTATCCAATGGCAGAAATTGCTGTAATGGGTCCTGATGGAGCTGTTAATATTTTATATCGTAACAAGTTAAAGGATACCGAAAAATCTGATCTTGTAGATGAATACAAAACAAACTTTGCTAATCCATATAAGGCAGCTGAACTTGGATATCTGGACGAGATTATTTACCCAAAACAAACCAGATTTAAACTAATCCAGGCTCTCGAAATGGCTGCAAATAAAGTAAAAACAAATCCTCCGAAAAAACATGGTAATATCCCCCTGTAATCCTGACAGTTAACTGATTATTTACGGAAACAGGTTTCTTTGAATTTACTATTAGCTTTTGCCGGTTTTTTTATCAAAGAATAGAAACCATCATACATATGCAAAGTTCTCTCCTTTTGTATATCATCCAGATAAGGGAAATCACGGTATAAACTATAAATTTTATTTTTTACGCTAAAATAAAATTCAAAGAATGGAATAAGTTCTTTTTTCTTAAGACAAATTCCCAAGTAAAATACGTCAACGACATTTTCTTCATCATCAGTAATGGATCGTACTCTGTACGGAGCAGAGACAATACCTGCCCAATCGAAATCATATGGAACAGAAATGGGCGAGCTAATATTCGTGGACTTAACGAATTTTACATTATGCAATAAGGGAACCGACCAATCATTATTCCATATCATGTATTGAAAGAGGGACAATTTTACTAAACTATTTTCATCCAGATTCTTGTATAACATAACATCAGCCTTCACTAATTCTCCACCGTTTCTTTGTGCCATTTGTTTGGGTCGTTCAATAAAAAAACCATAGGACTGAATTGGGGTACCTGATCCTGAAGAATCTATATACTTAATATCAAGTAATCTGACATTAAAACTAAAAGGAGAAATTATATTATATGTTTTGTAAAGTAAATATTCCTGCAGAATAAATTGTTTAAATTCTGTACTATCTGTTTGACAGTGCGTTACAAGCTTGAGCCATTTCAATCCGCGGAAAAGCCTATCTTTGGAATTATCAGATAAAAACTCAAGTTTTAATGGTGGAAAACTACAATTGTCCGGATTCTTTCTGAAATTACCCCGCGTTTTGACAATTACACGAATATCTGTTGATCTCCCATCTGTTTCAAAATATGAAAGGATCCCTAAATGACCTATAGTGTCAACATTTCTGTTATTCAACAATGAGTCAATGTGGAATGTCAAATGTATTTTTAAAATCTGCTGTGATTTAAATAAATCATAATCAGAATTCTCCTCCTGGCTATATCCAATCAGTGCAAAAGAGAAATAAATACCCAGGAAAATAAGTATTCTATATAATTCAATTTTTATACTTTTCATAAAAAAAAATCAAATGGTGGAAAAAATTCTTAACCTGCTTACTAAGTTATCAATATTACCAACATAGTTGAAAATATTATATTAAAATATAAACTGTAGCTAAACTACAGTAAAACAAATAATTAATAAATGGTATTGAATTTAATTAGAAGAGAAGAAAAAATGAGGTTCACAATCCTGGAAACTAAGCACCCTTATTTTTGATGCAATGAAAGTGAATTAAATGAAGATAATAAACCAACAACTAAACCTAAAATTAAGAGAAGAGTAACGGATTAGAACCTCATTTTCATCTTCAAATATATAAAAAAATTCATTAAAAAAAAAATCTTTCATGTTTTTTTTATAAAATTGATAAATTCTTATTTCCTTTATTTTTTTTGTTGAAAAAATAAAATATATGATTGATTTTGTATTTCGAAGATTTTTTTTCCTTCTGGTAATCATTATAACATATACACCTGTTATTGCTCAGGTTCAGGACAGCATAATAAGTTCACAGAAGGATATGAATGTTGACGAGTTAAATAAAAAACTTCTGGATGCTGCTTACATGGGAAATGATGCTAGTGTATTAAAACTTTTGGAAGCAGGAGCTGATCCGAATACTTCAATGTGGAATGGAATTACCCCACTTATGTTTGCTGCTGATAATGAATTCCTGAAAACAGTTAAAATCCTTGTTTTGAATGGTGCGGATGTGAATAAAAAGCCAGAAAATCAGGTTACAGCTTTGGTCAGTGCTGCATTGAATAATAACATGGACATTGTAGAATTATTAATAAGACATGGAGCAGATATTAATGATACGGATAGTTATGGAGTCTCCTCTTTGATTTATGCAGCTGCTTATAATTATTACAGCTTATGCGATATGCTGTTGTATTATGAAGGAAATATCGAAATACAGGATAATAAGGGAACAAATGCTGTAATGGCAGCTGCTCTTGGTGGTAATTATGAGATTGTAAAACTACTTCTTGATAATGGGGCTCAAGTAAACCAAACAGACCATGAAGGGAACACATCACTGATTATGGCAGCACAAAACGGTGATACCGGTCTTATTAATCTTTTTCTCAGTTACCATGCTGATCCGGACTATGTTAACAATTATGGTTTGTCTGCAACTTCTATTGCAATAAAAAACGGACATTTGGATGCAGTCCGGATGTTGGTAAACTATGGTGCAGAGATTTCCACACAGGATAAATCAGGATTTACAGCATATGCGCTCGCCAAAAAGTCAGGTAAAAGGGAAATGAAAAAATATTTATCGTCTATAAAAGTCAAAAAAACATTCAGGCCAACCATCGACAGGTTATTTCTTTCTCCTTGTTTTAAACTAAATACCAGTGACTTGTATTTTGGAAGTGAAGTAGGTATTATTGATGAAAATTTGGAAACCGGTATACAATTTGGCTTTTTTTCCCGTACTTTCCCAAAACGAATTTTGATTAAATCAGACGAAAACATTTTTTATCAGTATTGGGAGAAACGATCGAACCTTGAATTAGGAATTAATAAATATCTGCATCTTTCAAACCTTGCTTCCGGAGCATCTGTTGATTTTTATGCATTTGGCAAATTTGTTTATTCATTTGGCGGGAAATATCCCGGATCAGACAAAAAAGCAAAGTCTGTAACAAAGATTGTCCCCGGTTTTGGTATTTGCTGGGGTTATGAGTTGTTTAAATTTAATGTTGGGTATGAGTTCTTTAATACTGGTATTAAACCAATAAATTCGCATTGGATAAACCTTGGGGTTTCTGTAAACCTTAATCTGCATAAAAAAGAACTTCGGGATAAAGTACTTGAATGGTATTGATCAATAAAAAAGTTGGCAGTTGGCAATTAACAGTTGGCAGTCGACATGAAGTTTGATATAAACACTGAAGTCTTTTGAATTATAAATGATGATTGAAGAGCAGAGCGCGGAGAGCATTGAGCTAAGGATTTCATGAAGACATAGCTTATATATATAACTAATTAACCAATTAACCAATTGACCAATAACGATAAAGAGGCAGTCAGCAGACGACAAAACGGAATATTTACAATAAACTGAGTATGAAAAAGAAAATCCCACTATTTTTTATGGTTTTACTTCCGATAATGGCAAATCTTATATTTTCTTGTGATGAAAAGTTTAACTTTCTTGAAGTAAATTGTTCTGATTGCTATCGTATTAAGCCTGATAGTAGTGAATTAATAATTCAATTAACCATAAATAATGAAAACCCTGAGGTTCCAATAACAATTTACAGGGACAGAATAGAAGCCGGCCGGATAAGAATAAGAGATACTGTTTCTGAGAAAACAGTTTATATAGAAGTTCCATTGAATCATTATTATTCTGTTAAAGCTGAATATAAGGTTGGTAATGATTCGGTTTTTGCTGTTGATGGGGATAGAATTAAAACTAATCGTGTTACTGACCAGTGCGATACTATTTGCTGGATTATTAAGGGTGGCAGATATGACTTGAGACTAAAAGAGAAAGCACCCTAGTTGTTATACAAATTTATAGAACCAATTTTGTATAGTGTTCTCAGTTTCCGGAAAACTGATATTCACCATTCTTGTCAAGTTTTATATTATTTTCTTTGTGTAGCAATGAATATTTAGTAAAAACCTTTTTAGATTGCTTTTTACCATTTATAAAAAGTTTTTTAGCAGTAAGTCTGTATTTATATGCAGTACCATCCACCAATTTATCTTTAACCAGCTCTGATTTTATAACCTCTTGAAATTTGTTTCCCTTAAGCTTCTCCTCTTTCAGCATTCTTTCTTCCTTCAACACCTGTTCCCCCTGCTTCTCCTTTTCGATTTGTAGTTCACGTTTTTCTAATAACTCTCTTTCTTCTTCTTTTTCGCGTAATGCCTCCTTTTCATACTGCTCTTGAATTTCTTCAAAATCTTCATCAAAATCCTCAAATTCCTCTTCCATAATTTCATGTAGAATTTCATTCTTTTCGTGCATAGCTTCCCTCATAGTATCATTGTATTCCTGAAATATTTCTCTTCTCTTCTCATTAAATTCATGCATGGCACGCTTTACTTCATTCATTGCCTCCTGCCATTCACCGGAATTTCGAATAGAATCAAAATATACCAGGCTTTGTTGATATTGTTTCCTTGCATTATCTATATTCTTTTGAAATTCCTCTGATTTCATATATTGCATTGCACGCTGCATTTCCTTTTGTGCATGGGCCATTTCTTGTTTAAATTGTTCTTTGTGTTGAGCATAAAACTCAGCCATTGCTTTTTTCATTTCTATCTGCGATTTTTCAATCTCTTCATGAATTTTTTCCATATCTACCTCTTTCATTTTTTCCGATGCTTTCTTCATCTCCTTATGGATTTTTTCCAGATCAACTTTATCCACCTCCTTCATTGCCCTCTGCATCTCCTGTCTTACTTGCTCCATATTAATCTCCTTTATCTCCTTTACTGCTCTCATTATCTCTTCCCTGATTTGTTCAATATCAATCTCCTCTATCTCCTTCATTGCACTTTTCATCTCTTCCATAATTGTTTCTAATTCTGCTTTTATTTCTGCATACTCCTCTTTTGTAATTTTCAGAGTGTCATCCTGGAAACTATTCAGTTGGTTTTGTTTAAGGTTCTTAATAATTAAAGCTGAACTTTCAATTCCTATTACAGGTTGTGAAAAAATCATCCCGGACTGATATATTTTATTATTGTCCGTAAAAACTTGTTTATGGCTAGTTATGAGATTAGCTATGTTTCCGTCTACTGTATTGCCAAGCGTTGATGCTCTTACATTTAATATTATAATCAGAGCCACTGCAAAAACAAGTATCACTGAGGTAATACGGTCGGAAATATTACTATTCCTGGGGTGTGAAATTAACCGTTTCATTCTCTCGTACAGATGGAACTTTTTTCCTGTAAAAGCAGCTGCATACAAAATTTTTTTTGTTTTCATTTCTTCCAGATTTTTAAGTGCATTAATATAAATCGATGATCCTCCGCATATTGATACCGCAACATCGTCACAACAATTTTCACGTTCTTTCCTGATAACATACGATATCCACCAAACACAGGGATGGTAAAAGAATAATATCTCAAAAAGTGTTTGGATAAGGTTAATCAGGTAGTCATTCCTTTTAATATG
>JAUVHQ010000299.1 GCA_030593185.1 Bacteroidota bacterium | reverse complement strand
GTTCTCAATAAGATAATTAACAGGAACGGTTATTACTAATACGAATATTACAGCTATTCCAAGACCGACAGATGTTTTAACAGTTTTTGAAACCGCCAGGTAAGAACACATACCAAGGAAATAGGCAAAAATCATGTTATCGATAAAAATCGACTTAACAAATATATTCAGTAAGTCTTCCATAGGTAAAATATTAATCTCTAATTATTATTATTTGGCGACTACTCACCGCTATTATTTCTTCATTCTATAATTCAAAATTTTACATTCAACATTCTTTCAACAAGTTACGAGTTACGAGTTCAAGCCTTCTTCCTTACTCACCCACTCAACTACTCAACTAACCCCTTAATTTTCTTCAATAAGTTCTTTAGTCCTGCTCCTTTGCACCCATATAATGATACCAATAATTATAAGGGCCATTGGAGGTAGTATCATAAATCCATTATTCTCATATCCAATATTATATATTCCAATCTTCTCAAAAATCGGATATCCCAATATCTCTCCCGATCCGAGCAATTCACGCAAAAATCCTACTATAATAAGTATTAATCCATAGCCGGCTGAATTGCCGATACCATCCAGGAAAGCAGGCCATGGTCTGTTGCTCATGGCAAATGCTTCAAGACGACCCATAATTATACAGTTAGTAATTATCAGTCCGACAAACACCGATAGCTGCTTGCTCACTTCGTATGCAAAAGCTTTCAGAACCTGGTCAACCAGAATTACCATTGTCGCGATTACCATAAGCTGCACAATAATTCTTATTCGTGGAGGTATCATTTTTCTAAGCGCTGAAATAACTACGTTAGATACAGATAATACAACTATAACTGATATAGCCATAACAATCGAAGGTTCAAGCTTTACTGTAATCGCCAGTGCAGAGCATATTCCAAGTACCTGAACAGTAATTGGATTGTCTACGTTCAAAGGATTAGTAAGAAGTTTTATGTTCTTCGAAGAAAATAATGGTTCTCTGTCGCTCATTTGTTATTTTTCATTTGGTTTTTAAAATAAGTTTGATAACTGCCCAGGCAGTCATACAGCATTTTTTCAAGCCCATCGCTTGTAAGTGTGCCACCTGAAATGGCATCAACTTCATTTAAACTTTCCGGATCTGCTCCACCCTTTACAAGGTCAATAGATATAAATTCCCCGTTTTTATTAAATATTTTCTTGTCTGCAAATTGTGCTCCGAACCAATCGGTATTGATTTCGGCTCCCAATCCCGGTGTTTCACTATCATGGTTATAATTTGTTCCATAAATAGTAGTAAAATCCTCATTTAATGCCACAAATCCATAAATAGGCCCCCAAAGTCCTTTACCATGAACAGCCACAATATATATTTTTCTGCCATCTTCAAGAGAACTGATAAACACCGGAAGGGTTCTCTGCTCAAGGGTTTTCCTCATTTGCGATCCCATTTCAATTTCAAAAGCATCAACGCCCTCTTGCTTTTCGCCAACAGTGTTAATAACAAAACTACCGGTAATATATTTTTCGTATAGTTCTTCCGCATCTTTAGCACTGCTTTTAATTCTTATTGAAGAAAGGATATTCCTTTTTTCCTGTATCTCAATATTCTTTTCCTGTAATGGCTGAAGCACCATTGCTGCCGTACTAAGTAAAGCAGCAACAATAACAACCATTATTGTTGAGAAAACAAAAATGTAGGTATTGCTAAAACTTTTCATCTGTATATATTTAGTATTTTAAGTATTCTGTATCTTATGTCGTTTATCTTAATTCTAACTATTCAGTGCCTAAAATGTTACGAGTTACGAGTTACGGGACACCTCTTCGCCCTTTGCTCTTAGCTCTTAGCTCTTAGCCTCCTTTTCTTAATATTAGCTTCAATAACATAATGATCTATTAATGGAGCAAATACATTCATCAGCAATATTGCAAGCATCACACCTTCAGGATATGCAGGATTAATAACACGGATCAGAACAGCAAAAATTCCTGTCAAAAATCCATATATCCATTTACCACGTTCGGTTTGTGCCGCAGTAACCGGATCTGTCGCCATAAATACAGCACCAAATGCGAACCCTCCCATAATCAGGTGATGCCAGGCTGGGATCTCCATAAAAGGATTTACTGCAAAAGCATTAAAAAGTAATCCCATAACAAGACCTCCTGCAGTCATAGAGAACATTATCTTCCAGCTTCCTATTCCGGTTGCAACAAGTATAACAGCTCCAATCAATATCGCTATAACGGAAGTTTCGCCTATTGATCCCGGAATGGTTCCAAGGAACATTTCCCAGGTAGAAGGTAATTTTTCAAATAAACCTGCTGCGGCATTTGCCAGCGGAGTGGCTCCTGAAAATCCATCTATAACGCCCTCTCCACTTGTAAGCCCCTGAACCCATACGGTATCCCCTGACATCCAACCCGGGTAAGCAAAAAACAGGAATGCCCGTGCTGTGAGCGCCGGGTTCAGAATATTCATTCCCGTACCTCCAAATACCTCCTTGCCAATAATGACAGCGAATGCCGTTGCCAGTGCAACCATCCATAATGGTACATCTACAGGTACAACCAGTGGTATTAAGAAGCCTGAAACAAGAAAACCCTCATTCACCTCATGTCCCCTGATCTGGGCAACTGCAAATTCAATTCCAAGTCCGACAACATAGGAAACAACAATGATCGGGAGTACTTTCAGAAACCCGAATACAAAATTTTCCCATATTGTAGCCTCCATCCCAATAGATAGATTATGCTGATAGCCTGTATTCCACATACCAAAAATCAAAGCCGGAACAGCCGCTGCAACAACAACACTCATTGCCCTTTTCATATCAAGGGCATCACGAATATGAGCTCCCTTCGTTGTTACCCGGTTTGGAACAAAAAGAAACGATTCAAAAGCTTCGAAAGTGGAATGTAGCTTTGCAAATTTTCCGCCTTTTGAAAAGTGAGGTTTGATTTTATCAACAAATTTTCTTAATGACTTCATTATATTTTGATTATCAGCTTCCTGGTTCAATTATTAGAATAATTTATATAGAGTATTTCTTATCCAAGCTCCTTTTGCATCAGTTCAAACCCGCTTCTTAAT
Source organism: Bacteroidota bacterium (assembly GCA_030593185.1). GTDB lineage: Bacteria > Bacteroidota > Bacteroidia > Bacteroidales > VadinHA17 > JADFUQ01. Next base: position 113 of record JAUVHQ010000299.1, on the reverse strand, counting down.
ATTGATTGAACCTCTGTTTTTGAAGTACAAACATATTCACACAAAGCAAAATCTTCTTCTGCCACTTCATATATTCCAAGGTTTTCCATAAGATCAATATCCTCAACAAGAAT
>JAUVHQ010000355.1 GCA_030593185.1 Bacteroidota bacterium | reverse complement strand
TTAATATCCCTGTTAAGTATCCATAATCCTAGCAGGTTTGGTGCCGTCATCAAAACAATGGTGATATAAGACAAAGCCCAAACAATTGTAGTATCGACAAATGATGCTAAGAAAAATGCCAGGACATAAACAAGCCTGTAATAAATTACATATTTTGTTCCAACAAGGAAGGTAACAGCCCTGCCTCCATAATATGACCAGGATATAGCGGTTGAAAACGCAAACAGAAGTAATCCGATTGATACGATGTATTTTCCAAAATCACCCAGGATACTTCTTTTAAATGCTTCTGTTGTAAGTGGAGCACTGTGCATCAATGATTTGCCTTCAATTATAACACCAGACTCATCTGTCTTAACTACGCCTTTTACAACCGGGATTGATCCTGTATATTTTTCATCATCCTTATGAAAAACCACATCTTCGGCAATACTTCTCGCATGCAGGAAGGTAACATCATTTTTCATTTCACCATTCACAATATTTAACTGTCCGGTAAATAAATGAAGAGTATCTTTTTTATTTATATGAAGTGATAACTTTTGTTTATCAGCATCCTTTTCTTCATCATAAACCTGTGCAAGAATCTGCATATCAGCATTCTGAAACCGGTTTTGCAGTTTTTCATTCCACACTCCTGAAGACAACAATACAAGACCTGTTAACGTACAAATAATAATAGTATCAATAAAAGGTTCAAGAATTGCAACCATCCCTTCAGAAACCGGTTCCTGAGTTCGTGCTGCAGAGTGTGCAATAGGTGCAGAACCCTGGCCTGCCTCATTTGAAAATAAACCACGGTTCACACCCTGGTTAAAAACAAAAGCAAAACTTGCTCCTAAGAATCCACCGGTAATAGCTGCTCCTGAAAAAGCACCCTGGAAAATAGAAATGAATGATGGAATTATTTCCTGATAATTTGTAGCAATAACAAAAATGGCACCCACAAAATATATGATCGCCATACTTGGAACAAGCTTTGAGGTTACCTTTGCAATACGCTTAATCCCTCCAACAATAACAAGACCAAGCAATACAGCCAGGATAGCTCCGGTAATAATATGTTTCAAACCGAAAGTAATGAATATTGAATTTGATATACTGTTTATTTGAGGCAAGCTGCCTGTACCGAACGACGACAATATTGCTCCAATGGCAAAAAACACGCCCAAAATTGTACCTGTTTTTAAAATTTTACCATTCTTTAGTTTTATATTCAACCGTTTTTTCATATAATACATCGGACCACCGGATATTGACCCGTCAGGAAGTATATCCCTGTATTTATGAGATATTGTCACCTCAACAAATTTGGTAGTCATTCCCAACATAGCAGTGACCAGCATCCAGAATAAGCCTGCCGGTCCTCCCAGGTGAATTGCAAGCGCCACACCGGCAATATTACCGGTACCTACAGTCCCGGAAAGTGCAGTTGATAACGCCTGGAAGTGAGATGCATCACCAACATCTCCTTTCTTGTCGAATTTACCTTTAACTATCTTGATTGCATGCCTGAAATATCTGACCTGTGGGAATTTCAGATAAATGGTAAAGAATAAACCTGTTCCTAACAATAGAAATACAAACCATTCACTGCCACCTATATAGGGATGCAGGGTTTCCAGAAATTCTTTAACTTGTTGCATAGGGGAAAAATTAAAGAAGCAAAAATAACAATTCCACAGAAAGTTAAAAGCCAAATTTTATGTTTTCTGATAATTAATATAATACTATTATTTCCGCCGTCCACAGTCAGCAATCAGCAATAGGCAACTCTCGTTATATGTTATACATTACTATGCCTTCATGGAATCTTTTGCTCTCCGCTTCCGGCTCTTTGCTCTTTACACTGCAACATTGCAACACAGCATCACATTCTTCCATTATTATTCGCTCCCACAATCCTTCCCACAACCCGCTTCCCGAATCAAGTTCGGGACAGGCTATGAGGTTTTCGCAAACAAGTTTGCTCAAACGTTCCATTATTCCATTTAATCATTTCTTCATTTTGGCACAATTAATGTAATATATATAAAGAGATTCATTCAATAAATAAAATGGTTATGAAACGGATAGATGACAACGACTTTTTTTCCCAGGAAAGATTCCGGATAGCCAACGATTATATTCAGAAAATTGTTGAATTGAAGAGAGTCAGAACTCCTGATGCAGTTCAAAAAATATTTGATCTTAAGCGTATTATTCGCAGCCTTTACGGATTATACTAAAAAGTCTATTCTTACCATTTACCTGAGGTTTCTGACAAAAAAATCCATACAATAGTTTTTATTACAACTCTTAAATATTGTTTTCAATTTTTTGGTATTATTAAGGTATTTAATACTTTTGTCGTGCTTTAGAAGCAAGTAAAGTTTAAATATTTTTATTCCTTTGCTCCATTATCTATCAATCAATAATAAACAGGTTCTTCTACATATTTCATTTTATAAATTGAGACATTAAACTTATCCTGGAGAGGTGGGAGAGTGGCTTAATCCACCAGTTTGCTAAACTGGCGTACCAA
>JAUVHQ010000364.1 GCA_030593185.1 Bacteroidota bacterium | reverse complement strand
AGAACCTTTCACACTATGCCGGTTTATTATGGCCACCATATACAAGTTTATCATTCAGCTTTATCTCGCATAAAATACTTAGATGGTTCGGTCCTCTGTTTCTAATCCTGATAATTATTTCAAATGCTTTTATTTTCATGAAAAATGAAATATACATCTATTCCATATACTTGGAGGGAATCTTAATTATTATAACAATCATTGATTTAATTGTCAGTAGATTTAACAAGCACATTGCTTTTTTTCGTTATGTGACACATTTTTTTGCAATGAATTTAGCATTATATTTGGGGCTAGTAAATTTCTTAAAGGGGATAAAAACAAATGTCTGGGAGCCAACAAAAAGGAATCAATAAATCCGGTATAGAAAACACCAGAAATGCGCGGATCGTTTTTATGGGCACCCCTGAATTTGCAATACCCAGTTTAGATGCGTTGTTAATTAACAAGTTAAATGTTGCAGGAATTGTAACTAGTCCGGACAGGCAATCTGGCAGGGGTTTAAAACTTCAACAATCCGCAGTAAAGAAATTCGCTAAAAAATATTCTCTCCCTGTTCTCCAGCCAACTAATCTTAAAGACCGGGAATTTATTAATGAACTGAAAAAAATAAAACCTGATCTTATGGTTGTTGTTGCTTTCCGCAAACTGCCCGATGAAGTCTGGCAGCTTCCTCCACTGGGAACGATCAATTTACATGCATCCCTTCTGCCCCAATACAGGGGTGCAGCTCCAATTAACTGGGTATTGATCAATGGCGAAAAAACCACAGGGGTTACAACTTTTTTTATTGATGATAAAATTGATACCGGTAAAATCATTTACCAGGATAAGGTCGAAATAACCCCCGGGGAAAATGCCGGCACCCTGCATGATAAATTAATGAGTAAAGGAGCAAAACTGGTAATAAAAACTGTAAAAAGTATACTTGAAGGAGTCTCTCCACAAACAGATCAATCGACATTAACCAAACCACAAACAGAACTTAAGAAAGCTCCTAAATTAAGAAGTGAGAATTGTGAGATCCCCTGGGAAAAATCAGCAGTTGAGGTATATAATTTTATCAGGGGACTTTCCCCCTATCCTGGCGCATGGACAAAAATTAAAAATCAAAAAGGCAAAGTAAGCATATTGAAAATATTTGAAACAGAAGCCATCCCTGAAAAACATGAACATAAACCGGGAACAATATTAACTGATGATCAATCATATCTGAAAGTAGCTGCTGATAGCGGTTTTGTAAAACTTCTTTCCGTTCAGCTTCCGGGAAAAAAACAGATGGATATTATTCCATTCCTCCGGGGTTTTGATACAGATGGTTTGAGGTTTGATGTTGAAGAAGAGTTGAGTAAGTTGAGTGAGTGAGTAGGAAGAGAATAGGGAAGATGTTTGAGGTTAAGAATCAAAATCTATTTTGAATGTTTTTTCTTTCTCAGAATTTTCTTCTTCAGGCCGGGTTTTACGTAACCATAACTTGCTCCCGGGTACTGGTTTTTCCCCTACTTTCATACGGTTCAGTATGTAAAATTTATCAAGCTTAATCCCATATTTCTGAGAGATACTATGCATTGTTTCTCCTTTCTCAACAATATGAAAATCATTATCAACATCAGCTTTATTTCGCTTAGGCTGCAAATACAATATTATACCGGGCTTTAATCTGAAATCCTCCGGAAGGTCGTTATACTTAAAAAGTTCCCAGTGCATCATTCCAAATTCTTTTTCCAGACTTTTATATGTATCATCTTCCGAAACAATAATGTAATCTATCCGGTTTCGCTTTGAAATCCTGCTTCCCGGACTATTTGTTTTTTCAACTCCTTCTTCTAAATTTGTTTCTTTGTTGCCCGAAGTTGGTTTAACCAAAAATTCATCTTCCTTCCCCGGTCTTTTGTCTTTTGCATTTCTTTTTGCTCTTTTCAAATTATCATATTGATACAATCCGTTTTCTTCAATAATTTTTATCAGCATGTCGTCATACTTACGATCGGTGGCATAACCTGCTTTTTTCAAACCTCTTGCCCAGCCCTTGTAATTTTCCGTATCCAGGTTAAACAATGAAGCATAGCGACTGCTGTTTCTTAAAAAGTCAGAGTGATCTCTATAAGATTCAGCTGCATTATCATATTTCCTGAAACATTCTTTTTTCCTGTCATCATCATGATAGATTTTTCTCCCTTTCCAGTTATCGTGACATTTTATTCCAAAATGATTATTCGCCTTCCTTGCCAGTCTGCCTTTTCCATTATCTGATTCAAGTATTCCCTGGGCAAGAGTGATGCTGGCAGGAACTCCCGACCTTTTCATTTCGCTAACAGCCAGTTTGTTATACTTTTCAATATATTGTTTTCTCACTTCAGGTATATGTCCACCCGGGGATT
>JAUVHQ010000154.1 GCA_030593185.1 Bacteroidota bacterium | reverse complement strand
TTTTTTCAAATTGGACTTAATCTGAAACCAGAAACTTTGGGCTTTTGCGATGTTTAGTGCCTCTTTCATACGCATAAGCTATTTCAAGTAAAAGAGGCTCACTCCAAGCCCTTCCAAAAAAAGAAATTCCAACAGGTAACTCATCAACATAGCCCATAGGTACAGTTATATTGGGATATCCGGCTCTAGCTGCAGGAGAAGAACTTCCCAACTGAAAACTATCTCCATTAATCAAATCTGTTTTCCATGCGGGGCTCCCGGTTGGAGCTATTATTGCATCTAGGTTATGTAAATTCATTACCCTGTCTAATCCTTCTTCCCTACTACCTTTCATCATTTTAGCTAATGCTTCCACATATTCCTCAGAAGTCAGGTCGCCCTTTTCCTGAGCCATTTCCAAGTATTTCTGGTTAAAATAGTTCAATTCTATCGAATCCGATTGATTAAAGGCAATAAGCTCTTCAATACTTTTAACTGGTGCATCACTTCCCAGGGATTGGAAATACTTATTCAATCCGTCTTTGTATTCATATAGCATTATTTCGAACGAATAATAGCCCACTTTACCGCTTGATATTTCATCTATCTCAATAATTTCCACACCTTGGCTTTTCAGAAAATCTACTGCTTTATACATCAGCGTATCCACCTTGTAATTTTTTCCTAAAGGGCCTTTGTATAAACCTATTCTCTTGCCTTTTAACCCATCTTCCTTAAGGAATTCAGTATAATCACTGTAAAATTTTCCTCTACTTTCCAATGTTTTTTCATCCGTTGAATCTACACCAACTAATGCCCCCAGGAAAATAGCAGCATCTCTCACGGTTCGTGTCATAGGCCCCGGAGTATCTTGAGTAAATGATATGGGAATAATCCCTGAGCGACTTATAAGTCCCACCGTTGGTTTTATTCCTACTATACCATTGCTATGTGAAGGACAAACAATAGAACCATTGGTTTCAGTACCTATTGCAAGCATTGTAAGATTAGCAGATACAGCTACAGCTGAACCCGAACTTGACCCACAAGGATTACGACTCAAAACATAAGGATTTTTTGTTTGTCCACCAACACCGCTCCAACCACTTGTTGATAATTCACCTCTAAAATTCGCCCACTCACTTAAATTGGCTTTTCCAATGATAACCGCTCCGGCATCTCTTAGCTGCTTGGCAATATAGCTATCCTTCAAGGGGAAAGAATTCATCAGAGCTCGAGAGCCGCAGGTGGTTGCCATTTTATCATAAGTATCAATATTGTCCTTGAGCAAAACAGGAATCCCATGCAAAGGGCTCCGTGTTTTACTATTTTGCAATTCCTCATCAAGCTGGGCTGCTATGTTAAGTGCATCAGGATTGATGGTTAGAACAGCATTTAGCTCAGGTCCATTCATGCTTAGAGAATTGATCCTATCTAAATAAAACTGAGTTAGTTGTGTAACCGTATATTCTCCCTCAATATATGATTGTTGGATTTCATCAATAGTGATTTCATTGTGAATGTCTAAAACCTTTGATACTTTGGTTGACTTTGGCGAATCACAAGATATAACTAAAACTATAAGTAGAGCGAAAATAAGGGTTTTGGATTTTAGATTTTCAATGTAGTTCATATCATTTTATTTTAGTGCAACCATTTACAAAAATTTCCCATAACTATGTTAGATAAGCAATTGTTTTTATTTCTCATATCTATTTTAAAAAGTGTTCTTCCACACCCAAAATCAAGGGCTATGAACATATTATCATCTTTCTCAAATATCAAGGTTGTCTATAGGGTTTTTAAAGTTTTTAAAATTATTCTCTAAAACATGTGTGTTTATTTCGGTGATGACCGTAATCGAGCTTTATTTCAGGCTTACTGTGCATTTTATACGTAAATATACAAAATTCTGATTATTCATCTGAAAATCGAGATTCCTTTTTATCAAACAAATTAATTACGTTATTCTAGTGGAGGCAACACTTAACTCAAAATTCATAACCAATTGATCTTGTACAGATTTTTAGCTTTCAAGTATTAACCTACAGCTTATCAATTCCTTTTAAGGCTACTGTAAATAACGATTTACATACCTTTTAAGCATAAGAAATAAGTCGGATTTTGCGAGGAGCGAAGCGACGCCTCTTCGCCCAATCGCCCCCTCACTCCCTCGCTCCAAACTTCTTCAACACCGAATAAACCTTATAACTTACCCATGCATCAGTTGCGGCATATTGTATTTGCCCTTTACTGAGCTTTTTATTCTCCCAGTTAGAAACCTGATTACTTTTAGATATTCTAAAATTCAAAACAATACCTGCAAGTTTTCTCAGTCCGTTACTTTCAATCCCAAAATCTGTAACATAGTTCTGTAACTCAACAAATCCTGCGGGAACAAAATCAGAATATTTCTGCAGCCCTTTGATATCATCACGAATAGCTGCACCAACTTTTATCAGATCCGGATCGGACAATATCCTGACAAGAGCATCCGGAAGCTTTGTTTTATTTATCCTGAAAAGAAATGCATCATCATCGGTAGCCAATTGTAATAGAGCTATCCGGTTATTTGAGCCCTTCCTGAATGAAGGTCTTGTTTCGGTATCAAAACCCAAACACCTTGCTTTCCATATAAGAGGAAGAACCTCATTAATCCCTTTCAAATCCTCGACAACCCGGATATTCCCTTTAAAAGAATTCAGTGGTAAACTATTGAGCTCATCACGGCTGATAGTTTTTCTATACATTTTATTCTTCGTCACAATAATCTTTCATTTTATAAAAATTTGCCTTTTTCAAGCCGGCAAAAATAGAATATAATTTCGTAAAGTAATTAAAAAAAATAAAAAATGTATTTATTCTAATAATTTTTGACTTTTATCCAAGATAAAGGCTAAGGAAGATAAGAGGTTTTTCTAATACGAGAATGATTAATTAAAGAATATTGCTATAGAAAAATGATCACTTTTTCCACCCGATCTTTTTATCCCGCCGGTAATAGATTTTTTCATTATCCAGCAGCCACTGAATAACTCTAACTGTTTTTTCTTTGTTGTGATCAACCGTATCAACTAGTTTTTCAAGCAGCATTGACTCTTTCTTCAAACATTTACTGATCATTTCAGCAATTTGTTCAAATTCAGTTTTACTAATATTCATTTCATTTTCTCCCCTGCAAAAATCACAATGCCCACACCTGGAACTCCCTTTCTCTCCGAAATATTCAAGCAAAAACCGGCTGCGGCAAATATCTTTTCGAGAAGCATATTCATTTACCTTTTCCAGTCTTTCAATAAATTTTTCTTTTCGTATCTTATAGTTTTCAATGGATATAATAAGTGACTTCTGGTCAAGTCTTTCTTCGGTATATATTATAAGAGATGTTCTTCTTCCCGGGATATAACTGATAACTTTAAAATTATTGAGTTTCTTAAGGAATTCATATACTAATTCACGGGATATTTTGGCTCTGCCGGCAAGAGCTTGTTCATCAATTGATACAAATTCTGTAAACAATCCGGTGTACGATCTTAAAAGAAGCTTAATAAAACCATCAAAAGCTGAGTTTTCAACCTGAAATTTATAGAGGTCATCACGTTTATACAAAAAGAGCACTTTTGAAGGATTATTTAACTCATCAGTCAATTCAATATACCCCTCCCTTTCGAGGAATTTAAGACTATTATATGCAATAATCACATTGAATTTGAATTTAGAAATAAAATCAGCCATATTGAAATCAAAGACTCCATTCTTTCCTCCTCCAACAGGTATCTGAAAATAATTACCAAGTGCTTCATAAACTCTTTTAATCACTTTTATTGGCGGAAAGCCTGTACTGATCCTTCTATCCAGTTTGGCTTTATCTGATTCATTATAAAGCATTACTGCATATGCCTTTTTCCCATCCCTGCCTGCCCTGCCTGCTTCCTGAAAATATGCTTCAAGTGAATCAGGAATATCAACATGAATTACAAAGCGGACAGCAGCTTTATCTATTCCCATTCCAAATGCATTGGTTGCAACAATAACCCTTATTTTTTCATCAGTCCATTCTTTTTGCCTTTCTGAGCGCACAGGATGACGAAGACCGGCATGATAATAGGATGCTGATATTTCATTTGCACTCAGAAAATCGGCAATTTCTTTTGTTTTCCTTCTGGTCCTGACATACACTATGCCGCTACCCGAAGATTTTTTTATCACATTCAATAAGTATTTCTGCTTATCAGATGCAATCCTGACCAGATAAACAAGATTTTTCCTTTCAAAACTTGTTTTAAGTACATTTTTCTTTTTAAATCGAAGTTTTTCCTGGATATCATCAACCACTTCCGGAGTAGCTGTTGCGGTAATTGCCAGGAAAGGAGCGTCTGGCAGAAGATCTCTAAGACCGGTAATTTTCAGGTAGGAAGGTCTAAAATCATAACCCCATTGAGAAATACAATGAGATTCATCCACAGCCACAAGAGAAACTTTCATTTTTTGCACCCTTGCCTTGAATATTTCCGTATTCAGTCTTTCCGGTGACAAATAGAGGAATTTATAATTACCATAGATACAATTATCAAGCGCAATATCAATCTCTTTTCTTGTCATACCGGAGTAAACTGCCATTGCTTTAACACCTTTTCTTTTAAGTCCCTCAACCTGGTCTTTCATAAGGGCTATCAGTGGTGTAACTACAAGACAAATTCCCTCTTTGGCAAGCGCCGGTACCTGAAAGGTAACTGATTTACCCCCACCGGTTGGCATCAGTCCCAATGTATCATGACCATTAGCAATCGATTTGATAATATCTTCCTGTAATGGCCAGAATTTAGAATAGCCCCAGTAACGTGACAATATTTGCTGATAAATATTCATTTTAGTATTAAAGGCTAAGGCTGAAGCTAAGGCTAAGGGATATAAGTGATCTTTTTATAACCTTATGATTACACTGAAGATACAACATTGGCACTAATAGATTTATTTTGTCATTTTTTTTAGACATACCTTTCTTGTTTTCCTTTGCTTATTTATTTGAAATTTTCCGGCATTTTTCTTATAGTTTCAGCATTCTTTAACTTATAATTCTTGTTTCTGATCTCACAGGTCTTTTTGTATAGCATCCTATATACTTATATGTTCACCTCTAATTTTTCTTTATTTTCTTTATTTTCTTTTTTTCCTTAGCCTTAGCCTCAGCCTTAGCCTTATTCAACAATTATTCGTTTCATTTGGATAGTATTACCCTTTAAAATTAATTTACGAAGTTATGTTCTTTCTTACTTTCTACATCATATGTTTTTTACTTATAACTAATCAGTCGGCAGTCCACAGTCAATAGTCCGCAAGAAAGAAAATAACAATCAAACAATTATAACATACGATCACTTAATTACATTCCCGATAAATCGGGTACTGAAAAGCATAAATAGCCCAATCTTTAGATTGCCGACTGCAGACTGAAGATTGCCGACTTAAAAATGCAAAGTATAGTAAAATTAACCATTTTGAGCATTCCAAACTTAAGACACTGAATAGTTACCTTTACTTTTCCTCATACGCCATATTTTTTGTATTTTTGCGCCACTTAAATTTAACTAAATATTATAAAAAATGGCACAATATCCGGACAAAATACAATATGAAGGGCTGACTTTTGATGATGTCCTCGTTTTACCTGCCTATTCTGAGGTTATGCCGCATGAAACAATTCTTACAACAAAGTTCTCACGAAATATCAATCTAAAC
>JAUVHQ010000018.1 GCA_030593185.1 Bacteroidota bacterium | reverse complement strand
CTCTACTTTTAACTGGTCAAACTTATAACCACAGTGAAATATGCTCCTTCCCTGGTAAAATATTTTCGTACCTCAAATTTTACCCCGACACGGTCATTCTTCCCTGCGGGGCAGGCACGGCAGGCGTCGCATTTCACGTGGTAAACGTATAACTTTTAACCTTATTCTTTATACAGAAACAAGGAACTCTCTTATATTTTGCCCGATCCTTTCCTTTACATCTTTTGTTTCTTCCTTCACAAATGATTCACCCGTTATTTTTTCATACAATTCAATATACCGTTTTGAGACCTCTGAGACAAATTCTTCTGGCATTTCAGGCATCTGCTGACCTTCTTTCCCTTGAAAACCTCTGTCTATCAGCCACTGACGCACAAACTCTTTGGATAACTGGCGTTGCTGTTCTCCATTATCAAATCTTTCCCTGTAGCTATCCATATAGAAATACCTGGATGAATCGGGTGTATGTATTTCATCAATAAGGTATATTTTCCCATCTTTTTTCCCAAATTCATACTTTGTATCCACCAGGATCAAACCCTTTTCTTTGGCTATTTCACTGCCTTTACTGAACAATTTATAAGTATAATCTTCCAGTTTTGAATAATCCTCCCCGGATACTAATCCCTGTGAAATAACATTCTCCCTCGAGATATCTTCATCATGCCCTTCAGTTGCCTTTGTTGTTGGCGTAATTATAGGTTCATCAAATTTTTGATGTTCCTTCATACCATCCGGCAATGGCATTCCGCATAATTCCCGCTTCCCTGCCCGGTATTCTCTCCATGCATGTCCGGTAAGATAGCCCCTTATCACCATTTCAATTTTAAATGGTTCAGCAAAATGACCAATAGTTACCATAGGATCGGGTGATGCAATTTTCCAGTTAGGAACAATATCAGCAGTAGCATCCAGAAATTTTGCCGCAACCTGGTTCAATACCTGTCCTTTATAAGGTATCCCTTTTGGAAGAACCACATCAAATGCTGAAATACGGTCAGTTGCAACCATTACAAGGTATTTATCATTAATATTATAAACATCACGAACTTTCCCATGGTATATATTTATTAATCCCGGAAATTTGAAATTGGTATTTTTAATAGCCTCTGCCATAATGTGTTATATGTTTAATTGTTTATGAGTTTATGAGTTTAGTAGTTTATGAGTTTGCTTTTACTTGTTACTGGTCACTGGGTACTGGGTACTGGTCCCCTTTTCACTTTTGACTTTTCTTCTCACTTTTGCCTTCTGCCTTTTGCCTTTTGCCTTTCTTCTCATAAGCCCGAACAATATGCTTTACCAGCTTATGACGCATAATATCCTGTTCATCGAACTCCAGAATTGATATGCCATCTATTCCTTTAAGAAGATTTACTGCCTGCCATAAACCTGAATCAGATTTCCTGGGCAGATCTATTTGAGTAATATCCCCTGTAACAATAAATTTGGATGATTGTCCCATCCTGGTCAGAAACATTTTCAATTGGTTCACCGTAGTATTCTGAGCCTCATCTAAAATAACCACAGCATTTTCAAGTGTTCGCCCACGCATATATGCAAGGGGAGCAATTTGAATAATTCCATCCTCAATATACCCAACCAGTTTTTTTGCGGGCATCATATCTCTTAAAGCATCATACAGAGGTTGAAGGTATGGTTCCAGTTTTTCCTTTACATCACCGGGGAGAAATCCGAGATGTTCTCCGGCTTCAACTGCAGGCCGGGTAAGTGTTATCTTTTCAACTTCCTTATTTCGTAATGCTCTTACAGCGAGGGCTATTGCAAGATATGTTTTTCCTGTTCCTGCAGGTCCGACTACCATTAACAAATCGTTCAGGAAAAATTCCTTAACCAGGTTAATCTGATTAACCGTTCTTGGCTTTATTGGCTGACCTCCGTTGCCGAATATCAATACTTCATCAAGATCCCCGTTTTTTATGTGGGACTGCATAGCAGAGTCAAAAAACAACTTATCTATATCAGCTTCCTCCAATCTGTTATATTTAAGGTAAAATTCTATAAGTCCTTCAAATTTTTCTTCAAAATCAGCTATAAGTGATTCCTCACCAATAACTTTAATTTCGCTACCTCTTGCAATTATTTTCAGCTTTGGAAAGGAACTAATGATTTTATTTAACAGACTATTATTGGATCCATAAATGTTTACCGGATCAATATCCTCTAAATATAAAATCTTTTGGGTCATCAATTCTATTAAATATTCAGTGCCTTTGCTTCGACTGCGCTCAGCATAAAAAGTTTGGAATGCCTAAAATGCCTAAAGTTTTAAATTCCTTCCAATTAAGTAAAAATAGCAAGGATTTCATTCGTTTCGGTCAAAATTAATTGTTTTTTTCAAAATCAATCCGGTTTAAATCAGTAGTTGTCTATAACCGTCTTACTTTCAGGTATATTAGGCAATTAAGCTGATAAATTAATAATGCTAATTTTGAATTTCTTAGTACTGATTTCTAGTTGCTAAATATATTCTTTATTATTCAATCTTTAATATCTTTAGGCACTCTTCACTTTAGTTCACTTTAAGTACTTATTAGTTACAATATTCATTACTTTTGACAATTGCAAATTAGTTTTTTTTCGATGAATAATAACCTTTAACGGAAGTTTTTTTCTCTATGCCAATAATTACCCTGACTACTGATTGGAAACAAAATGACTTCTATACCGGTGCACTAAAAGGAACTATCCTCACTAAATGTCCTGATATCCATATTGTGGACATTTCACATCAGATACCACCTTTTAACACCAGCCAGGCTGCTTTTGTTCTTAAGAATAGTTATAACCATTTTCCTGAAGGAACCATTCATATTGTCGGTGTAGATGCCATGCCTGATAAAGGGAATAATTATGTAGCAATAAAATTGAACGGACATTTTTTTATCGGGTGCGACAATGGTATCTTTTCACTTATCGCCAAAGAAAAGCCTGAAAAGATCATCCAGCTTAACAAAGAAAAGAATATCTATCCAACTTTCCCTTGTATCAGTCTGTTTGCTGAAACTGCATGTGAACTTGCAAAAGGGAAATTAATCACTGAGCTTGGCAAAGAAATGAGCGAACTTATTACCAGAATTCCTCTTCGGGCTACTATTGATGATAAGGTAATTACCGGTAGTGTAATTTATATTGATTCATACAGGAATGCTATCACTAATATTACAAACGAGCTGTTTGACCGGGTAGGGAAAAATCAACCGTTTGAAATTTATATTCAAAGCCGGAAATATAAAATAACACATATCAACAAAACATACTCAGAAACTCCCATCGGAGAACTACTTGCACTATTTAACTCATTGGGACTGCTTGAAATAGCTATGAACAAAGCAAATCTTACCGATCTTCTCAGCCTTTCAATCGGCTCAACTGTCAGGATAGATTTTCTGGATAAGAAGAAAAAGTAAATATGAAAAAAGATTCAAGACTCGCAGCATTTAAAGAATTACTTGATATAATGGATGAGTTACGCGAGAAATGTCCATGGGATCGTAAACAAACATTCGAAAGTTTACGAAAATTGACTATTGAAGAAACATATGAACTTGCAGATGCTATTCTGAAAAAAAAACCGGCGGAAATAAAAGACGAACTTGGCGACCTTATGCTCCATATTGTTTTTTATGCCAAACTTGGCGCTGAGAGTAAAACTTTTAATATAACTGATATTCTTAATTCAATTAATGAAAAGCTGGTAACCAGGCATCCTCATGTATTTGGAGACACTATGGTTACGGATGAAGAAGATGTAATGGAAAACTGGGAAAAAATCAAACTTCGTAATGGAAAGAGATCAGTTCTTGATGGAATCCCTAAATCACTCCCGTCACTGATTAAAGCTAACCGACTACAGGAAAAAGTTCACGGAGTAGGGTTCGATTGGGAAGATCGTTCGGAAATCTGGGAAAAGATAAATGAGGAAATAGGTGAGGTTAAAGAAGAACTACTCAAACTATCGAAGAAAGAGATTAAAGAGTACCGAGGCAAAGAAAAACTGGAGGAAGAAATAGGCGACTTATTATTCAGTATTATCAATGCTGCAAGATTATATGGGATTGACCCTGAAAACTCACTTGAACGAACTAATAAAAAATTTATAACCCGTTTCCAAAAGATGGAAATGATCATTATGCAACAGGGAAAAAAGCTGGAGTATCTTAGTCTGGATGAAATGAACAAGATTTGGGAAGATGTGAAGAATGAGATGAGAAGTGATAGATGAGTGATGAGAGAAGAAGTATGGAGTATGGAGTAAGAAGTAAGGAGAAAAGAATGAAGAATGAAGAAAAAGGTTAAGGAACTTACACTAAGCAACCTTGAACTTTGAACCTTGACCAGCAACCACAGTGAAATATGCTCCTTCGTCGCATTTCACGTGGCAAGCCAGTAACCAGAAACCAGTAAGCATTTAACATTTATTTTTCAGTAATTTCCTTCCCTTTTTCTTTCTCTGATTCTTTCTCCGGTTTTTTGTCTTTGTTTTTGTTTTGCTTTTCATCCGGCTCCTCAGTTTCTTTTACATCTTTATCATCTTTATCTTCAGAAAAATCCAGAAGTTCCAGTTTTTGAAGAATATTATACCAAAGAACCACTTTTTTAATATCAGAAGCATATACTCTTTTCCTGTCATAAGTTGGAATAATTTCTTCGAAGTATTTTTCCAACACTTTACCGGAGGATTTATGGTCTATTGAAGCAGCGCCGTTCTCTTTTTCATAAATAGCTTTTAATACATCTTTTAGGGCCATATCTTCTGTATCAGTAAATACGGCAATATCCTCCAGGGAACTAATTTTAGCAGTTGTAAAAGCAGTAGTCCGTTTTTTATCTTCCAGGTTTTCTACTATCATGACGCTATTTCTTCCCTGCGAAATGAATTTATATAATCCGGGTTTACCCGAAATAGCAAAAATATCCTTCAAATCCATAGTCTAAATAAGTTAAAAGTTATAAAGTTAAAAGTTAAAAGTAATATATGAACCCATGTTGACAAAATTTTGCCTTTTCTTCTCCTTACTCAACTTACTCAACTACTCACCTTACTCACCTAAAATCAGGCAATTTTCCTTTCTTTCTTTATTTGGCTAAATGCCTCATTCAATTTTTGAAATTTCTCTTTTGCAGCCTTTCTGAAATCCTCTCCCAGATGACTAACCTTATCAGGATGGTACTTATTAGCCATTTTACGGTAAGCTTTTTTCAAATCTTCAACACTAGCCTCGCGATCGACTCCAAGTATTTTATATGCTGAATCGGTTTTTGGCACAAACATGTACTTGATCGAATTAACATCATTTTGCGAAAGACCAAGGTATGAAGCAATCTGTTCTATTACTTTAATTTCATTTGTGTGTACTATTCCATCAGCACTTGAAATACCAAAAAGAAAATGAAGCAACTGCAAACGTGAAGAGTAATCCAGATTTTGTTTTATTTGCAAAGAAACATCTCTGAGTGGTATATTCTGTTTAAGCAAATCGCCCAGTATCCTGATACCTTCCCTTGCAGACTCCTGTCCAAATGTTTTCACGAAATATTGTTTAACGTAATCAAGTTCAGCACGAACAACTTTCCCATCCGCACGCATTACAGCAGCCACAAGTACAAGAAGACTCATAGCATAAGCACCTGTGGTTGTTTGTTTCTGCTGACCCGGTATTGTCTGTTGGGTCTGATTATCTATCATAGATCCAAGTGCAAAACCCAGTAAACCTCCAATAGGTCCAAAAAACGCCCATCCAAGTCCACCTGCAATCCATTTGCTAAATTTTCCCATAATCCAATGTTGTAATAGTTTATAGACAGATTCTAATTAAACAGGTTCTTCAGGATAATACGTAGTTATCTTGGAACCATTACACATTCCCTGATAAGAGTTTATGTACTTCAAGTATCCGGGGAAGTAACATCATCTTTCCATCATTCACCAAATTAATATCCGCCTTCTCTTTTCTTTCTTTTTCAGTTAGCTGATTATTCATCCGTTCAATCACTTTTTCTTTACTAACACCGTCACGCTTACAAACACGTTCAATCCTTATTTCTTCAGGAGCAGTAATATTTATAACCTTATCAAGAAAACGATCGGCACCTGTTTCAAAAAGTATTGCTGCTTCCATAATAACATAAGCCGCTTTTGTCTGACAGGTAAGCCATTCTGTAAATCGCTCAAAAACAGCAGGATGAACAGCTTTATTCACTTTATCCATATTCTTTCTGTCGCTGAAAACATAACCAGCCAGCATTTGCTTATTAAGTTTACCTGACAAGTAAAGTTCTTCTCCAAAAAATCCGGTAAGAATCAATCTAATTTCAGGATCAGTTTCCAGAAGGACCTTAGCTTCATCATCTGCAGAGAACACGGGCACATTGAGACAACGGAAAATTTTACATACTAAAGATTTTCCGCTACCAATACCACCTGTTACTCCAACTTTTTTCATTTTTTCTCCACAATAAACTCAACACTTATCGGATAAATCTGGATATTACTAACATATTCCGGTGCACTGGTTAACCGAACCTTAAGCTTATTAGAATAGTTACCATTAACAACTGAATAGTCAACTATTACCCTAAAATGATTAACAGTCAGCTTATCATAGTCGCTTAACGGAACCCTGCAAGTAACATTAATTGAACCCGGGAATGTCTTTAATTCAAGGGTATCCGGAATATTAACTACATTCACAGGGACGGTAAATCTGGCTTCAGTGAAACGTTCAACCGGTACTTCTAAAATAACTTTCCTGGTTGAAAGATCAACATTTTCAATTGGAATTAAACCAATGTTCTTTCTAATATCCTGTTCAACCGATGTAAACTTCTGAGACTGTGTTTCTACCCATTCTATTGTATCGATAACAACACCCGGTCCGGATATTATTACACTATCCGGTTGAGAAGTAATTTCCCCTCCTATCATATATTGCTGTCCGAATTTAACATCAGTATTAATTTTAACAGGTACTTTTTTCCGTACACGTTCATCAAATTCAAATACCAGAGTATCAGGAGAAATGTCAAGCACCTTAAGATCAGAACCGAATTGCTGGTTAATCCTTGCAAGTGAACTGGATGTTAAAATAAAAAAATTTGAGGCACTGCCATCGGAAAGTATATTATAAGAATAATGACTGATATCAAATACTATGGGTGTAAGTCTTCCCGCCAGTTTATGCTTTACAAGTGAAAACCCCGGGGCTTTAACCAGAAGATTAAACTCATCTGGTAATTCTCTTACAAGCACCTTGTTTCCTGGAATATTATTGTATTTAACAGGGTATGTAATAAGTGTAGTAGTATCTTTACTCAATTCATTCAGAAACCAAAACATTGTTGACAAAACCAGAAAAAAGAGAAATACCAGACCCCTCCTGTCAAGTCTGAACTTAACCCGGTACAATTGATCCTTGGCATTCTTTAATATACTAGTCTTCAATTCCTGGTTAAAGTTTTGAGTTTATTTTTTCAGATACAATATAACCTTGAACGTTTATATTACTTTTGAGTAGCCAGATCAGCGGCATCCTTAAGCACAGCACTTTTATCTACTTTGAGTCGTACTTGTTCACCCACATCAATAACAACGACATTATCTTTAATATCAACCACCTTACCATAAATACCACCTGTAGTAACTATCTTATCACCTTTCTTAAGCGACTCCCTGTATTTTCTCAGATCCTTCTGTTTTTTAACTTGTGGTCTGATCATGAAAAGATAAAAAACTACAATAATCAAAATTAAGGGTAAAAATGTCATTAATGGATTCTGGTCCTCAGTTTTTGGAGCCATTAGTAAAACATAGAGTAAATTGCTCATCACTAAATTTTTTATTATTATTTAAATTTCAAAAAAATGCTCGTGCAAATTAATAACAAATTTTATACAAGACCAAGGAAGTTGTTAATTAGTAACTAATCAGTCGGCAGTCCACAGTCAACAGTCCGCAAGAAAGAAAATAACAATCAAACAATTATTACACACGATTACTTAATCATTTGATTCAAAATCCTGAAAAGCATAAATAACCCGGTCTTCAGATTGCCGACTGCAGACTGAAGATTGCCGACTTAAAAATGCAAAGTACAGTAAAATTAACCATTTTGAGCATTCCAAATTTAAGACATTGAGTAGTTACCATAATTAATGGAATTATCTCCTATTAAGCCCTTGCCTCTTTTAATAATTACTTTATCACGTCTAAGGTTGTGCACAATCTTGTCAAGTATCCCATTTATAAAATTACTGCTTTGTTCTGTACAATAAAATTTTGCGATTTCCAGGTATTCATTCAGACTCACTTTGACAGGAATTTCAGGGAATCCAATCATTTCAGATATAGCTAGTTGCATTACCAGAACATCCATAAATGCAATCCGGTCAATTTCCCAGTTAATTGTATATTTATCTATCAGGTTTCTATAATCTGTTTCTTTAAGTATACTTTTACGAAACAGATCCTTTACAAATTTCCTGTCCTCCTCCTTCTTATACAATTCAAATACCGGTCCATTGTACTTTTGATTTGATCTGTATTTCTTTATGGTCTTAATCAACATACTTGCAATAAATTCAATATCATCATTCCAGAAAATACTTTGTTCCTCTATTGCCTGATGAAGATCATCATAATCAGCCACATAGTAAGTAAGAAAGTCAATGATAATTTTCTTATCCGCCTCATAATCACTACTCTCCGCTTCCATATAGATTTTATACTCTTCGGAGTCTTCTAACATACTTAACAAATTCTTAACCAGTTCAGGATAGTTCACCCAGGAAAGCTTCCTGTTATTCATATATTTATGTAACCTGTAATTTTCCTGAAATTGCAGGATAAGCTTATTTTCGATAAAGCGGATATTTGGATAAAGATCATCATGCTCAGGTATCTGTTTATGCTTTGCTAATTCAATTTTTTTAATAGCAGCATCCCTGATATCAATGATCAACAGGTGTAGCAAGTAATAAAGATCATAAGTTTTTTCAATACTGAAAAACAGATCCTTTTCCGATTGACTAATTGTTTTACCCTCTGATTTATAATGGGCATAAAGTGCCTGTAATATCTTAATTCTCAATAACCTTCTGCTAATCATGCCTAAAGAACCTCTTAATAAAAACTGTGCAAATTTAATCCAATTTTTATGATATAAATAATTATTCACTCCAAAATGAACTATTCAGCCATAAATTTCTCTCCGAACTGTTTCCTGATAATAATGGGATTTCATCTGTTTATGATTTATTTTAAGATGTCAGATGGAACCGCATGTCAAAAATAATTATTCTTTTGTGTGTTAATTAAATAATTATTTTTAACATGCTTGTTTCATAAAATATTTTTTACATTTGGGCATTGATTAATTAACTATAACTCAAAAATTTCTTAATGATGGAAGACGGACAAGAAAAAAAGGATGAACAAGTTGAGAATAAAGATGATCAAAAAAACAGCAATCGGGAAGAAATATTCTCGGAAGTAGTACGAGCCGGGCGAAGGACTTATTTTTTTGATGTCAAAGCAACCAGAAAGGATGAGTATTACCTGACAATTACCGAAAGTAAGAAAAGATTTAACAGAGAAGGTAATTTTTTCTATGAGAAACACAAAGTTTTTCTGTATAAAGAAGACTTTGACAAATTCTCAGATGCACTAGTTTCTACTCTCGGTTTTATTAAGGAAAAACAACCAAACATTGTAATGGCAGAAGATGAAAATACAGAAACCATTGCTAAGGATGAGACTATCTCGAACGATTATACCAATGTAGAGTTTGAGGATCTGGAGGAAAAAAAAGAATAATAATTACAAGAAAACCGGCCATTGGCCTGTTTTTCCCCTTATCATAACATACAAAAACCGATATCCCGGGGATACTAAGTTTTTTTTAATTACTTGGTTAATATATGTATTTGACCCTTTCAATATTCAACCACAGTGAAATATGCTCCTTCCCTGGTGAAATATTTTCGTGCCTCAAATTTTACCCCGACACGGTCATTCTTCCCTGCGGGGCAGGCACGGCAGGCGTCGCATTTCACGTGGCAGGCCTTCATCGTTCCAAAGGGTTATAAGTTAATTCGTTATATGTTATAAGTTAATATCCGCTTCCATACTCCTTTCTTCATACTCAATACTTCTTTGCTCTTTGCACTTTGTTCTTCATACTACATCACAATTATTTTATTAATATTAACCATATGGTATTGTTTAGAAACATTATTAATAGTACGTTTGCAAAATGAAAAATAAACTGACCGGCAGGCAACACCGCCGGTTCTTGAAATGAATTTATCACAACTAAAAAATAATGAAGAAGGAATAATCACAAAAGTGAGAGGACGGGGTGCGTTCAGGAAAAGGATAATGGAAATGGGATTCGTTAAAGGGAAAAAAATAAAGGTTATTAAAAATGCCCCACTGCAAGATCCTATCCAGTATTCCATAATGTCATATGAGGTTTCCCTGAGGCGTAGCGAAGCACAACTTATTGAGATTGTTACAATTGAAGAAGCACAAAAATATGGAATTAAAAATTTCAATGGAATAGAAACTGAAGAATCTTTTGTACGTACTGCCAGAGCAAAAGGGAAACATATAAATGTAGCCCTTGTCGGAAACCCCAACTGCGGAAAGACCACTCTGTTTAATCATGCCTCTCACTCACGCGAGCATGTCGGAAATTATGGCGGAGTTACAATTGATTCAAAAATTGCTACTTTTAAACGGGGCAACTATACTTTTGAACTTATTGATCTTCCCGGAACCTATTCTTTATCAGCTTATTCACCTGAAGAGATCTTTGTCAGGAAACACATTTTCGGAAAGATGCCGGACGTAGTGATCAATGTGGTTGATGCATCTAACCTTGAAAGGAACCTGTTTCTTACTACTCAGCTGATAGACATGGACATACGTGTTGTTATGGCACTAAACATGTATGATGAACACCTTAAGCGTGGCGACCACTTCGATTACAATTCTCTTGGGAAAATGATAGGGATCCCCATTATACCTACAATTAGTTCAAAGGGATCAGGGATAAAACAACTCTTCGATAAAGTAATTGATGTTTATGAAGACCGGGATCCTGATTTGAGACATGTACATATTAAATACGAAAAACCGGTCGAAGATTCTCTTAAGATATTGCAGGATATTATCTGGGAAAATAAGGCACTGACAGATATAGTATCCTCACGATTTTATGCAATTAAACTGGTTGAAAAAGATAAGGCTGTTCATTTCTCTCTTTCCAGATGGCCCAACTACAAAAAGATCAATGATACTGCAAAAAAAGAAATATTCAGTCTTGAAAACCAATACAAAGAAGATACAGAGACATTTATTACTGATGCAAGGTATGGGTTTATTGCCGGTGCACTGAAAGAAACTTACAAAAACGGGACAGTTGAAAGAAATGTCACAAAGCGAATTGACGATTTTATCACTCATAAGCTGTTCGGATTCCCTATCTTTTTTATCGCTATGTTCATTATGTTCTTTTCCACATTTGAGCTGGGAAGGTTTCCAATGCAATGGCTGGAAATAATAATTGGCTGGTTCTCCGGCTGGTTAAACGGAGTTATGCCTGACGGACCATTAAAAGCCCTTCTGGCAGATGGTATTGTAAGCGGTGTCGGAAGTGTTATCGTGTTCTTACCTAATATCCTGATCCTTTTCTTCTTCATATCACTTATGGAAGATACAGGTTATATGGCGAGGGCTGCTTTTATTATGGACAAAGTAATGCATAAGATCGGACTGCATGGTAAATCATTTATTCCGCTTATCATGGGATTTGGATGCAATGTACCTGCTATAATGGCTACACGCACAATCGAAAACCGTAATAACAGGCTGCTCACTATTCTTATCAACCCATTTATGTCATGCAGTGCACGACTTCCAATTTATATTCTTTTAATTGGTGCATTTTTTCCTAATAACCCGGGTATCATTCTGTTTGTGATGTATTTTACCGGAGTTATCCTGGCTTCAGTTGTTGCAGTTATCCTGAAAAAAATATTTTTCAGAACCGAGGAGGTGCCTTTCGTAATGGAACTCCCACCCTATAGAATGCCAACCATGAAGTCTACTCTGAAACATATGTGGTATAAAGGATTTCAATATTTAAGAAAAATGGGGGGAGTGATACTTGTAGCTTCAATAATAATATGGGCACTTGGGTACTACCCAAGAAATGTATCCTATTCAATTGACTACGATAATATGATTGAAGAAACTATTAAGCAAGCTGAAAAGGAAAAAGCATTGATTTCCAACACTGAAACAGGAGCTATAGAAAAACTTGAACTGCAAAAAAACAGTAAAATCAAAATATTACAACTCCGGCAACAAGCAGAACATCAGGAAAAATCATATATCGGACAAATAGGGTATTTCATTGAACCGGTTATCAAACCATTAGGATTTGACTGGAGAATGGGGGTCTGTCTTCTTTCCGGGATCGCTGCAAAAGAAATTGTCGTTAGCACAATGGCAGTCCTTTATCAGGCAGGAGTTGATTCGGATGGTGCTTCCGAAACCCTGGTACAAAGAATTAAAGAAATTCGCTATAGTGAAGGCGAAAGAAAAGGTGATCCTGTTTTCAATCCTCTTGTAGCTTTAGCATTCTTAGTATTTATCCTGGTCTATTTTCCATGTGTTGCAGTTATTGCAGCAATAAAAAAGGAATCAGGTAACTGGAAATGGGCAGTTTTTACTATTGTTTATACAACAAGTCTTGCGTGGATACTCTCTTTTATGGTTTACAAGGTTGGAAGCCTGTTTGTTTAGGAAGGGAAGAGTGGCAAACTTTTAACTTTAAAGCATGATACAAGAAATAATAACATATCTGGTAATCGGGTTATCTATATTATATGCTCTATATCATATGATAAAAATATTCTTGCCCAATAAACAAGGTAATAAAAACTACAGTTGCAATGGTTCCTGCACAGCCTGTTCAGCTAAAAGAGATATTTTGTCTGCTTATAAACCCATATCCACTAATTAAACGTATTGGAATTTAACTTCGTTGACCGCGTTCGCATAAAGCTTTAGCGGTTGCGAAGCTCGAAAGTTCGGTTCAAAGTTATTCATTGATATATACCGAGTTATAGCATTTTAATAATCATTCTCGTATTAAAGGCTGAGGCTGAGGCTAAGGAAGAAAAAAAGGTTTTAGGATTTTAAGAAATTATTATTTGAAATGACATATAAAGATGTCATCTATATAAAAGAGAAAACTTATCCTTTGGGAATAACCAGAATCAGTGTAAAATATCAAATTCCAATAACAAAAAAATCAAATTCTTATATATGTGCTCTTTGAGATTTGTTTTTTCAAACATTGGATATTATTTGTAATTTATTATTTGAGATTTGAGATTTATAAATGGAAAAAATGCAGACTTTATAGACAGACTCTATTAATAGATTGATTCTGTTTTTAAAAAAATTATTATATTTGCAAACTAAAATTTAAAAAATTAAAGTGATGAAGAAAGTACTTTTTGTAATTGTATTGAGTGTTGTGTTATTCTCATGTGGCAATAATCCTCAAAAATCTGAAAACCCTGTTGAAACAGAAAAGGAAGCGGCGAAGCTTACAATATCTGAACTGCTCGAAAATCCGGATAAATACATCGATCAAAAGATAATTGTTAGTGGTACTGTTGACCATGTTTGTAAAAATGGAGGAAAGAAGATGCTCATCTTAGGTATCAATCCTGATAACAGGTTAAAGATCACAACCGGTGAAAATATTTCTGTTTTTGAAGTTGATCTGGAAGGAAGTGATGTTACTGTTGAAGGAACATTTACTGAATTCAGAATTGATGAAGAATATCTTGCAAAATGGGAAGATGAACTAAGCCAGGAAAAAGAAGAACCTGCAGAACATAATGAATCCGCTGAACATACTCACGATGGTGAACAATCAGGCGATGAGGAACATGCAGAACATAATGAATCCTGTGAACATAAAAATGCCGACGGACAACCAGGCGATGAGGAACATACCGAAGTAACGGATCAAATCACTGCCCTCAGAAATAAAATTAAGGAAAGTGAAAAAGATCATATTTCCCAGTATTCCGTTGAGTGTATTAGTTATACTGTGAAAGCAGAATAAATAATTTCATAAACACCAGAGAAAGGTCAGGTTATTCCTGGCCTTTTTTTTAAAACACGCACAATGAAGTGGAGAAAATGGAACAGAGTCCTGCACCGGGATTTTGGATATTTTTTTGTGACTATGTCTATTATTTACGGTATTTCCGGTATTGCACTTAATCACATAAACGACTGGAACCCTAATTATATCATCCAGCACAAAGAAATTAATCTGAACCGGGAACTTAAAAAGGAAAACACTGATAAACAGACTGTGTTATCTATTCTCGAAGAAACAGGTGAAGAAAAAAATTACAAGAAGTTTTTTTTCCCTGCTGATAATACTCTGAAAATATTTTTAAAAGGAGGATCGATGGTTATTGATCTCGGAACAGGTAAAGGAATCCTTGAAAAAATCAGGCGCAGACCATTATTCTACGAGGTAAACTTCCTGCATTATAACCCGGGGAAATTATGGACCTGGTTTTCAGATATTTTTAGCGGCGCACTCGTCCTGCTCGCAATTACAGGATTATTTATTCTAAGAGGTAAGAATGGAATAACGGGCCGCGGCGCATGGCTGACAATAGCAGGGTTAATAGTTCCAATATTATTTCTTTTGTTCCTGTAAGAATATTATGGTTCACCCGGAAGATTATCAGTTATTATATGGAATGATAATGAATATTCATCCTTACTTCAATATTCCAGTATTACTATATCTTATCCTGATGAATCAAAATTATAAGCAAGTATGGTTGATTATATTCTTGTAGCAATAGGGATCATTTTTATTATAGTCGGACTTCTTGGATGTATCCTCCCGATAATGCCCGGTCCGCCGTTAAGCTTTATCGGACTATTGTTCCTTCACTTTACCGGGTTCAGGGATTTCACATCTAATTTCCTGCTATTAATGGGAGCTATTGCTGTTGCAGTAACAATAATCGATTATATAGTACCTATTTGGGGCACTAAAAAATTCGGAGGTTCAAAAGCCGGAGTGTGGGGTGCCACATTAGGACTTGTAGTTGGTATTTTCTTTTTCCCTCCCATAGGTATTATTATTGGGCCTCTGGCAGGTGCTATTATTGCTGAAGTAGCACGTGGAAAAGAATTCAGCAAATCATTCAGAGCAGGTCTCGGTTCTTTGTTTGGCTTTTTACTTGGCACGGGAATCAAACTAATAGCTTCCGGAATAATGACCTATTACTTCTTTAAAGAGCTTTTTTAATATTAATTACGTTATTAATAACGTTATTAATAACGTAATTAACTTCAGATATTATTTGTTTTTTGAAATTTATTATTTGTTGTTTTCTGCCAGGACATAACAGAATTTGAATTGCAAGTCACTAACCTGAAAAATTCATGAATTCTATGAACCGAGCTTGCGAGTTCACCGGAGGTAATTTTTCTGACTATTGGCCTAATGTTGCCACCATTATTGCTTTAATTGTATGTAACCTGTTTTCAGCTTCATTAAAAACAACAGAAGCTTCTGATTCAAAAACATCTTCAGTTACTTCCATTGCATCAAGCCCAAACTTCTGAAATATCTCCTCTCCTACTTTTGTCTCCCTGTTATGAAAAGCAGGCAAGCAATGCAGGACCTTAACCTTAGGATTGGCGGTTAAT
The DNA here is from genome assembly GCA_030593185.1 of Bacteroidota bacterium. Lineage (GTDB taxonomy): Bacteria > Bacteroidota > Bacteroidia > Bacteroidales > VadinHA17 > JADFUQ01. Next base: position 297 of record JAUVHQ010000018.1, on the reverse strand, counting down.
TTTAAAACATTCTTATTAACCTGGTAAGGTTTAAGCAGTTGTATTCTTTCCTTCCAAACTGAATCAGGTTCGCCCATTGAGACCCAAACATCCGTATAGAGAAAATCTGCTCCCTTTACAGCAGTTTCAACATTATCTGTAATGGTTATGCTGGCACCGGTATCTTTTGCAATTTTCATGCAGGTATTCACCAAATCATCATTGGGCTGACAATCTTCAGGAGCAGCAGCCCGGAAGTCCATACCCATTTTTGCAGCACCAACCATCAGTGAATTACCTACATTGTTTCCTGCATCA
>JAUVHQ010000046.1 GCA_030593185.1 Bacteroidota bacterium | reverse complement strand
AAATTAGCATATAAAAGGAAACTTATTGAAAAATGCCTGGAACAACAGGATAAAAATATACTTAATGCTAAAAGTGCAATGGATGATATACAGGAAAGTGCCATAGATTATGGCCAACCTCAGGAGCATTACGATTCATATAAATCACAACTTCTCAGAAAAAGGGATGTATTTGCAAAACAATATGAACAGACAAAGATTGAACGTAAATTACTGGAAAAAATTGACATAGAAAAAGAATGTAAAACAGTAGGTTTCGGAGCTGTAGTAGTTACAGACGATCAGAAATTTATTATTTGCATAAGTTTAGGGAAAATAACCTTCAATAATGAAACTATTTTTGGTATTTCTTTAAAAGTGCCGCTATACATGGTAATGGAAGGATTAGAAAAAGATAATACATTCGAATTTAACGGAAAGAAATATCAAATTAAAGATATTTATTAGCCTTTCGTATAATCTGCGTTATTATGCTCCCATTTCAAAATTATCATTTTCCCTTTCTCCATCTCCAGACCCTGCTAATCCCATGAGATGTTCCGATGCTATGGGCAGGAAAAACGCCCTGACTTACTTCCCGTATATCTTCAATAGTATAAAAAGCTTTTGGGTTAAAATGGTTAATTCTCTCAGTAACAACAGGGATATCATGCCTTTTAATTATTGAATAAATCACATGCACTTTTTTGCCTTTTCCTATGGCGTCAATTTCCGTTATTCCAAACCCCATTTCGCGTAACTCTTTTATTAATTCTGAAGCATCTTTCTGGGTAATAATTTGAAGAACAATCAATCCTATTGCCAGTTTTTCCTCTACTTTCATACCAACATAATTCCCAATGGCAAATCCACCTGCATAAGCAATAAAACAAACAGGATTGCTTAAATTTTGCATTATCTTGCTAATAGCCATTATCCAGATTAGTATTTCAAAAAACCCTAAAACCGGAGCAAGCAGTTTCTTACCCTTTGAAATCATAATAATTCTCATTGTACCAATAGTGACATCGCATATTCTGGCTAAAAAAATCAATAATGGTAAAAGAAAATAAACATAAAGATCTGTTCCGAAAAAATTAGTATCCATTGATAAAACTTTGTTAATAAAAATTATTGTAACTATTCAGTGTCTTAAGTTTGGAATGCCAAAAATGGCTGATCTCATTATACTTTGCATTTTTAAGTCGGCAATCTTCAGTCGGCAGTCGGCAAACTGAAGACCGGACTATTTAATGTCAGTCCATAAAGTCAAACAAATTTTGAATTTAAGAACCCCCGTACGGTCATGCCCTGTTAAATACTGCTTTGCAATTTCACAAGGTAAACTTCTCTACGTGGCAGGCAAATGGTAAATAACAAATAGCAAATAACAAATAACAAAAAACAACTTAACGAAATGATCTAACGAACACCTTTAAAATTAATTATTTTGTGAGTAAATAATATTCAAATATTAATTATCAAATGGACGAAACCGTTTTGATCATTGAATATTGTAATTTATTTGTAGTTTGGTGCTTGTCATTTGTGTTTTTTTACACTTATATTGTTTTATAATTGTTTGAGTGTTATTTACTTTCTTGCAGACTGTAGACTGTGGACTGCCGACTGATTAGTTGCAAATTATTAAAAAAACCCTGAATCATTGTACAAAGTATGTCATTTTTTTGAAATTTGTGATACTCTAATAATATATTTAGTCATGGAAAATAATAGATTCAAACAAATAAAAATCCGAATAATTTGCTTGTTTTTTTTCGCTACTCTGCTATCCGCTTTCTCAGGTTGTTCGGGAGGTGATACCGAAAAAGCGATGAGTTCTGTATCATATGAAAATCTGATGAAATCGGTAAACTACCTGGCATCCGGGGAACTTAAAGGAAGACTTGCCGGAAGTGATGGTTATAATATAGCTGCTGAATATGTAGCCGGTCTTTTTGAGAAATATAAGCTTGAACAATTGGGGGATCACGGTTATTTCCAGTATTTTGGAATTGAGCACAATAATATAATTACCAGCAATTTCAGTATCATAAATAACGGGAAAGAAAAAGAATATAAATTGGGGGTGGATTATGTATGTCGTGGTATGACAGGTGCAGGGGATATTACTACACCTGTGGTATTTTGCGGATACGGAATTTCAGAACCGGAAACAGGATATGATGACTACAAAAATATAGATGTTGAAGGTAAGATAGTAATGGTATTCCGATACAATCCGAAATGGAAACCTGAGTCGGGCCGATGGCCTCAGGCAAGTCCGCGACCTAAAGCGAGAATAGCTGCTGAAAAAGGCGCAGTGGGGATCATATTTGTCTCAGCACCAAATAACAATCCGGCAAGAACAATTATCGGGAGTGTTGCACACGGAAATGGTGAGCAGGATATTGATTTTCCTCAGGTCCATATTGACAATCCCCAGTCTGATGATTTTTTTGAAGGTTCAAACACTACTTTATCGAATGTACAACAAAAAATTGACAGCTTAAAAACTCCTTACTCCCTGCCATTAAAAACCCTGGCTCATATTGTGATAGAAACACAATACACAAAAAGCAAGCAAACTATGAATGTTGTGGGAATTCAATATGGATCTCATCCTAAACTAAAAGATGAATTTATTGTTGTTGGTGCTCATCTTGACCATGTTGGTGGACAAGCAGGTGAAATTTATTTCCCGGGAGCAAATGATAACGCTTCAGGCGTAGCTGTGATAATTGAAATTGCCAGGATTTTCAGAAAGTACCGGCTTGAGCCAAAACGGTCAATAATTTTTGTTGCTTTCAGTGCAGAAGAACCAGGGATATACGGATCAGAATATTTTGTTGAACAGTCACCTGTACCTGTTAATGATATCTTTGCAATGATCAATATCGACTGTGTAGGCCAGGGAGACAGTATTAAGGTTGGAGGTGGTAAAACTGCACCTGAGCTTTGGAATATTGCCCAATATGTTGATATCCGGCATACCCATCTTATGTCAAAAAGCACCTGGGGTGGCGGAGGTGCTGATGCAACGGCGTTTTATAACCGGGGCATTCCAACACTTTATTATAATACTACCGGGGGATATAAGCATCTGCATATGACAAGTGATAAACCGAAAACTTTTAACCCTGTACTCTTTGAAAAACTGACTAAGAATGCCCTTCTGACAGTTTATAATATCGCTAATCTGAAACCGGAGCAGGAACCTAAAACATTAATAAAACCGGATTAGGATAGTAAGTTGAATAGTTAAGTAAGTTGAGTGGTTCAGTTACGGGGTAAGCCAAAATTAAGAGTTATAAGTTATAAGTTAAACGTGTACTGCACTGAGCTCTTTGCCCTTTGCTCATTTCTCACCGCTCTCTTCCTCTTCCTCCGGTCAGTATAGTTTATTGCCAGGGAGATTACCAATGCAGCTAAATAAAAATACAGAGTCAGTGAATCAACTATATCCTGATTAAAACTCATGCCGGTTATTCTGTCTGCCAGGTATTTAATATATGAATTTGGCAGGTTATTCTCACCTAACCGTTCCAGTACACTAAAATGCCAGTCGGTTAAAGGGCAGTATCCCATACCATAGAACAAGCCAAGACCTACCCATGAAGCACCTGTTAATAATAATAAATAAAGGTTTGCTCTGCGTGTTTTCTTCCATATCCAACCGAAAAGATTAAAAATAACCAGGGAAGTATGAAAAATCACAAAGAACAGATCAAGAAACCGGTACATAACAAATACTTTTAATACAAAACTAAACCTTATTAACAGAAAGGTAACTATTCAGTGCCTTCGCTTCGACTGCGCTCAGCATAAAAAGTTTGAAATACCTAAAATGACTAAAGTGTTACGAGTTACGGGTTGCAAGTTACGAGTAAGTACTGATTAATCACAATGAAAGTTATTCTGCATTCATAAGATTGTTTTTCTTCATAAAAACTGAATAAACAGATGATACGATCAGCCAGAGGGTAAGTAGCATAATAATAACAGAAAGAATAACCAACAGCACTTCACCATGTTCAATAAAACTGACAATATTCAGGCTCATTGACCAGACAGTAACAAATAGTACTGCAACCATTGGAAGAAAAGTGTAGAGAATATTCTTCCCTTTTTGATAAAGATATACTGTAACTACCCCCAGGGCAAGTGCAGCTAGTAACTGGTTAATGGAACCAAACAACGGCCACAAAATAAGGGCTCCTTCAGCTGCTGGTTTAGCAAATGTCATAAGTAAAGCTGCAAGAACAACAATAAAAGTAGTTACATACCTGTTATCGAATGGCTTGATAACTTTACCCTTTTGTGATTTGAATATTTCCTGTAATGAAAGTCGTTGGATCCTTGTAGCTGAATCGAGTGTTGTGTTAGCAAAACTAACTATGAACACTGCAATTATTGATTTACCCACAACTGCAGGTACACCATAGGAAGATAACAGATTAGCAGATCCGACAACAAAAGCTTCAAGCTTCGCACTAAGTCCTGATGCTGTTGACCATGACTGGTAATGATGATTAAAGGCATCGAGCCCGGTATATACAACTCCATCTTTTTCCAGTCCCATTCCCAGTCCTCCGGCAATTGCCATAAGCACCAGAACAGCCAGTATACTTTCCAATATCATACTTCCGTAGCCGATAAACAGAGTGTCTTTTTCTTTGTTTACCTGTTTTACTGTAGTTCCTGAGCTTGCAAGTGAATGAAACCCGGAAATTGCACCACAGGCAATAGTGATAAATAGCAGTGGCATTAAACCAGGGATATCAGTATTTGCGGCATATGCAGCAGGATTAATCGCAGGTGCTGTAATTACAGGATGTGCAACAATTAATCCGATAAACATAAGTGCCATGGCAACAAGAAGCTGATGAGAATTTATATAGTCGCGCGGTTGCAATAGTTTATGTACCGGAATTGTTGATGCAAAATAGACATATATAAACAGGATAAGCGTCCATGAGGTAACTGAAGAACCAAGCACAGGTGGTATTGTAATTGGCATAAAGGTACCCGCGATCACACTAAGATACAGGAGTACAACAGCAATAATTGAGTAAACAAGATCATTTTTCCCTTTGTTGATTTCCCAGCCAAGCCAAACAGCAATAGGGATTTGCATCCATACCGGGAAGACTGATTCGGGATACATTACAAAAAGCAACCCGACTATCATTGCAAAAACCGATAAGACAATAAACAGCAGGAATTGCATAATGAACTGAAAAGCATAACGAGTTGCAGGGCTTATGATATCGCCTGTCAGATCGCCAATTGTTTTACCCTGGTTTCTTGCTGAAATCACCAGGGTGGTAAAATCATGGACTGCCCCCATAAAAATTGATCCGAGAAATACCCAGATAAAAGCAGGTAACCATCCCCAGATAATTCCGATAGCTGGTCCGACAATCGGCCCCAAACCGGCAATTGTAGTGAAATGATGTCCAAAAAGAATATGCTTTTTTGTAGGTACAAAATCAACTCCATCAATAAACTCGTGCGACGGCATTTTATTTTTATCCGAAAGCCTGAATAATTTTTTTGCAATGAATTTACCATAGGAATTATAGGCAATAACATATCCTGCCACAGCTAAAAGAGAAAGAACTAATGAATTCATTTAATGAAGTTAAATAGAAAATTACTTCCAAAATTATTCAAAAAATTGAACAATGGTTAAAACAAAACCATAAAATAATGAAATAAAAATAAGGTTAACTAATCAGTCGGCAGTCCACAGTCCACAGTCGGCAAGAAGAAAGTAAATAACAATCAAACAATTATAACACAATGGCAACTGGATTTAGAAATTTAACTGTATATATACAAAAAGAAATTTTTGATAATTTCAATAAACGATCTGAAGAAATCGGACGATTACTTAATCACATGATTCAAAATCCTGAAAAGTATGAATAGCCTGATCTTTAGTTTGCCGACTGCCGATTGTGGACTGCTGACTTATAAATGCAAAGTATAGTGAAATTAACAATTTTAGGCATTTTAAACTTTAGTCACTTCTTTATTTAGCTTCTAAATATCATCTAACGGGGCATCTGCAATTACATGAATGCTTAGAGACATAGCTGCAGTATCAACATATAGTTCATAAGTAAATTTACCTTGTTGGAGAAGCACGCGTATTGAATCATCAGGAGGGAACTTATAGGAGACAGAATCGATATACATATTAACCTGTTCCTTGGGATAAGCTATTTCAAACCTTTTATATTCTGTCTTCGCCCCGGGATTTACAGTACCATATTCATTTTCTTCCCATAAAGTATTAATAACTACTACACTATCATAGGTAAGTGAGCTGACGTTATGGATACGGATATCAGTCGGGCCATCAGGTGTATATTCATTTTTTTTACACGATGTCAGTACAATTGCAGTAAGCACTATTGATAGAAAAGTGATTTTATTCATATGTCTTTTTTTTAGTATTTTGTTATTCTTTTAAATGTCAAAATTTACTCGTCACTATAAAGACAATATTAAGACTTTATATTAAATAAGAAGGTTGCATGCTGGTCGTGTATTATATCTTTTCAATTGACGAACTAAGCAACCAACCTTTTGTTCCACTGCTTAACAGTATCTCGGTCCATTCGTTCAGTTCATCAATAACAGTAACTTTGGTGCCTTCATGTAGTACAAATAGTTTAGTACCACTCCTGTCGGGAGAACTTAAAACAGTAACCGAAGGACTGAAAATTATTGCTTTGTTATGATCTGTAACCAGTTTATTGGCAGACCAGGAGAAAGCAAATGCACAAATCCAGATCAGCATAAACAAAGTGCCAAACCAGAACGCAGTCTTTTTTGACGAATAACTTTTTGCATATAAATAAGTAGAAAAGAGAACCAGGAAAATCACAAAAGTTATTATTGTAATAATTGCCCATGTATTTGAAGAAAACCTCTGGACAATATTTCTATACCATCTCAAATAGAACACTTCAGGGAGTTCATCTATTTTGTCAACTACATAGGTCCGTGCAAGCTCAAGGTTGTAATTAATATCTTTGTTATGTGGTGCCAGAATTTTTGCTTTTTCATAATTCAATATAGCAGGAGCAATCTTATTTGATTTGAAATAGGCATTTCCCAGATTATAGTATATCAGAGCAGCTTCATAACCTGATTCTGTTAATTCTTCCCATGTCTGAACGGCCTCCTCATAGTTACCATCAGAATATAACTGATTGCCTTTTGCAATTAGGGACTCAATTTCCTGAGAGGAACCTTGAAAAAGGATAATAAATGGCAGAATAAATATTAGTGCTTTTTTTAATTGCATGTATGTTTAGTATTTGAATTTCGGGTTATCCACCTTTGTTACCACCTTTCAAAATTCAACCCCGTCCGGGGTTGTTTTTTTGCAATACATAGTTACCCCGGACGTAACCGGGGCTACCTGACTTAAAGCCCTCCGGGCTTTTTCTTCGCTCTTCGCACTCCGCTCTTTGCACTCCGCTCTTCGCTATCTTTTTATCTCTTGTTCAAGTTTACTAATTATCTTAATTGACTTCCGGTATATATCTTCGAGCGACACAGATTCACCAGCCGGGGCATACTGTGCATACTCGCAGGTATCAACCAGTTCAACAAACTCGTCAACAAGCTTTTTATCCACAGTTTTATCTTCAATTGATTGCCTGATATTTTCCTGTGACAGTTCTGACACAGGGATACTTAGCTTATCACTCATATATCCCCGGAGTGCTTTTAACACTTCTTCGAAAAATTCTTTCGCATTGTTCGATCTCATCTCCCTGCCGGCTGATTTCAACCTTTTCTTTGCCTGTTTATTTGCTCTGCGATTGCGAAGGAGAATTACGTTAGCATTTCTTTTTGCCCAATATCTGACTAAAACGTACACAAGCAGGAATAGTACAATTAAACCGGTATGAACAAGGAAAAATAATGGTGTTCCAAATAAAGTTTTTCCTTTTTCTTTTACTTTAATTGGTCCGGTTATAATAAACCGTATATCCTTCCCAAGATAACGCACATCTTCTTTAGTAAAACCTGATATAATATTTCCATCTTCTCCCTCCTCTCCTTTTGATACTTTAATTAAAAACTCTTCTGAAGACAGATTCTTATATTTCCCACTACCCGGATCGAAAAAGGAGTATTTTACCGGTGCTATCCTGTAATTTCCCGCATGCCTGGGAATAACCAGATACTCAAAGGTTTTTGATCCTACAGTTCCCGATACACCAGCTTTCAGGTTTGTTGTAACCTTTGGGTCATAGGTCTCGAAATCAGGTGGAAAATCAACAACCGGGGCTTCGGCAAGTTTAAGATTACCAGTACCTTTCAAAGTAATTTTTAGAGTAACAGCATCATTTTCATTAACACTTGATTTATCCAGATCAGCAATCATATTAACGGATCCGACCGTACCGGAAAATGAGGAAGGCGCACCGGCAGGCAATGGTTTAATATTAATAGTAACTTTAGGACTTGATATGATTTTTTTTGTATTTCTAACCGAATTAAAACTAAAAAAATCGTCAAAAAAACTTTGTGGTGTTTTACGCACAGTTTGTTGAACCAGACATTCAACCTCGACAGGTTCAATAACAATATTTCCGCTGTGCTGCGGGAACAGTAAATATTTTTTTATTACCCCGGTTCCATAAATCTGCCCATCTATATTTTCCCTTTCCAATGACCTGAGTGGTGGAATTTCAATTTCCTGCATATAAAACCCATTGAAATCAGGAAGATCAACTTTTTCAAACCCTGACAAATTAACACGGGAATAAATTATTATTGTAGCAACAAGATGAGCCCCATGATAAACATTACTCTTGTCAACTAATACTCTTACAAACAGGTCTTCATTGACAATATTAGCCAGACCCTGGTTATTTTGGCTCTGTGTAGCAGGAGTTCTTGTTTGTGGCTGAGGAGTTCTCCTTTTAATAACTTCAATCTGTAGCGAATTGGTTGAATACTGCTTCTTCTTTATCATAACAGTAGCCGGAGGAATCGTAAATTTTCCCTCACGGGTTGACTGCATAATATATGTATAGGTGTAGCTTACATTGCGGGTTACTTTACCATTAATTATCTGTGTACTTTGATTGTAAGAAGTACTGGGACCGGCAATAACATAGAAATTATCAAATTCAGGAGGATTGAATTCATCTCCTTTGGAATTGAGTGTATAGGTTAACCTGAACTGTTCGCCGACAGCCACCACTCCCGGAGCTGACACAGAAAATTTAATATCCTCAGAATAACCGGGGACAACCGTTAGTATAAATAGTATGTTAGCTAAAAGATATTTTATTTTATTTTGCATTATAGTAATTTTTGGGAGATTGCTTCGTCGCTTCGCTCCTCGCAAAATCCTTTTTTAACCGATAAAATCCGGTTAGACATACACCTCTTCTCCTTTTCTTCTCAACTTTAGGCACTCGTAACTTTAGTTCATTTTAGGCACTTCTTCATTACAAATCACCAATCTTTTTCTGTTTTAACCTTTTGCATTTTTGCTTTTGCCTTTTTTACTTTTTCCTGTATCTTTTTTTCATCATTTGCAAGAGCTTTAAGCAGTCTGTTTGCATCCTCTTTTGATATTTTTTGAGGTTGTGATTGTTGCTGTTTTTGCTTATCCTGCTGCTGATCATTCTTTTTCTGTTCCTGATTTTCCTGTTCTTTCTTATCCTGTTCCTTTTTTTCCTGATCTTTGTCCTGTTTCTGATCCTGGTCTTTCTCTTGATTTTTCTTTTGTTGTTGTTTTTTCAACAGGTCTTTTGCATAAGCAAGATTATATTTTGTTTCCTGATCATCAGGATAGTATCGCAATGAACTTTTGTATGCTGTAATACTTTGTTCAATTTTCTGCGATTTCAATAGAGAATTACCCAGATTATGGTAAGTTTTCGCCAGTTCTTTATTACTCTCAATCCGGTTTACCAATCCATTAAATTCACCGGCAGCTTCATCGAATTTTTCCTGCTTATACAATGCATCACCAAGATTGAATTTAGCATCAAAAAGATCAGATTCTTTGTTTAATGCCTTCCGGTATGAAACTTCAGACTCTTCAAAATTTTTATTTTCAAAATTCCTGTTGCCTTCACGTACATACTTTTTCCCTGACTGTCCGTGACCCGTTGCACTAAAAAGCAACAAAAAAACTATGTATGCTCCCACTCGTTTCATTTTCATATCTATTATCTCCCTAAATAATTCATTTTATACAAATTGTAACTATTCAGTATCTAAAGTACTTAGAGTACTTAAAGTGCCTAAAGTGTCAAGAGTGTCTAGAGTGCCTAAAATTCAAAAGGTATAGAATGCTAAAACATCTACAATGTCTAAAGTTATAACTTCTTTTCAACTTTAGGCACTCTTAACTTTAGTTCACTTTAAGTACTAATTAATTAAACAATTTAATATTTTTAAGATACTTATTTTTCCTTTCCAGAAGGATAAAATCAAATAAAATTAATATCAACGCCAACCCGATCATATATTGAAACTTTTCATCATATTCAGAATATATACGTGTTTCCAATTCCTTCTTCTCAATAGCAGATATCTGATCAAATAACATATTCAATCCCAACCGGTTATTAGTAGCACGAATATAGCTTCCATTTCCGGCGTCTGTAATTTCCCGAAGTATTTTCTCGTTAAGCTTAGTAATGACAACGTTTCCCTGCCTGTCTTTTCTGAATGAACGCTGGTTGCCTGAATAAACCGGAATTGGTGCACCATTTGGTGTACCCACACCAATTGTATATATTACTATTCCCTTTTCGGCAGCCTCAATGGCTAAAGAAACGGCATTATCATCATGATCCTCCCCATCAGTAATAATAATAAGCACTTTACTTGCTTCGTTATCAGGACTAAAAGAATTGATGCCCAAATCTATTGCTGAACCAATGGCAGTACCCTGTTTGGGAACAATTTGTGTATTGATGGACGGCAGAAACATTTTAGCCGATGCATAATCGCTTGTTATAGGTATCTGAACATATGCATCACCGGCAAACACTATCAACCCAATTTTATCATCA
>JAUVHQ010000372.1 GCA_030593185.1 Bacteroidota bacterium | reverse complement strand
CAGGAAATAGACCTATATGTTGCCATGCCCGAAGGAGTCTACCTCTATGAGGCGATTCCGCACCGTCTGATCTCTGTTGTTCCAGGGGACTTTCGTACAAGAGCCGGAAGGCGCGGCGCTAGTACGGCTCCAGTGAACATCTTCTATGTTGTTGATCTCACCCGATACGATTTGGGACCTGGGCAGCCGGATCGGTCCATAGGAGATCCGGAAGTTCAGAAGTCCTATTATTACACCGACACGGGTTTTATTGCCCAAAACGTTTATCTTTTCGCGGCCTCGCAGGGTTTGGCAGCCTGGTTCCATAATTGCGACAAGGAGAATACAGTTAAGGAATTTAAACTGCAGCCACAGCAGCGGGTGCTCTTCGCACAGTCCGTTGGTTATCCGGAGAAGAATTAGATAACGCGCTGACCACGGAATGGATTGATAAATTTTACCCAACCGGGGAAATTGCATTAATCATTTGCATCCACCAGTTTACCTAATCCGGTTATTGTGGAATTTATGGTAGGATTTCCTTTATAATATACGCTACCAACTCCTGTGATGGTTACATTTAATGTATTATTGACCCTTACCTGGCAATTTCCTACGCCTGTTGAGGTAATGTGGCACACATTTACTTCAAGGTCATAGGCTCTTACTGTTCCAACCCCGGTTAGGATAATATACAGTTCGTCTTGCGAATCACCCGATAGTTCAAAATCTCCGACACCTATCAGTTCTATTTTGTCAATTTCCGGAATGGTAATCTCGAAAACGATCCCCTTTGACTCGTTAATACTGGTATTATTCTGAATTCCTATCTCCAGTGTACTGTTATTCACCTCATACGTTATAACATCAATTATATTTTGCTGAGCTTTGAGAACTACTGACTGGGTATCTCCCACAGTAACATATATGTTCGCAACGCCAGTGTTTTTGATACTTTGGAAAGACGAAAGATCTAACGTTTCTGTCACAACATCTCCAACGCCTGTAATATTATTTGTGCCATTATCCTCTTTTTCGCAACCATTAAAGAGAACAATTATATAAAATGAAAGGATTAATAATATTGATTTTTTCATAGTTATTGATTTTAGTTTTATTTATGTGAATTGATTGAAATTAGTTCTCTGCAAGCTTCCAGGCTTTAATTAATTTTACCGCTCTTTCCACCATTTGATTTACGTTTTTCTGCCCTATCTCTTTTGTAGCAGATTTTGGATCATACGCTGACCAGATGCCATTGCTTGATAGTTCATGACTTGCTCCCCCTTTTTTTGTTTCTGAAGGAACACCAAGTAAGCTTTTCCAGACCGGGTCCAGTTCAGCATATTTTTCAGAAAGGGATTTGAGTTCTTCGACCCGGGGTGTAAATGAAATCACTGGTTTTTGGGCTCTTTCCATTTTCACCAAATCTGGTTTGAGATACAGCATAATTGAAGTTTCTTTTATTCCCGCATGCCAGTCAAATTCTCCGTTCCCGGAACTCTGGAGTTCGCTACCAACCCCAATAGCAATAGCAACCGCTTCTGTTGTATGGTTAATACGGTGAATAACCCTGTCCTGGACAATATTGTTCCCTCCGTGATAATTAAAAAAAAGGAATTTGGAAAAACCATATTTTATCAATGCCTCTGCAGTTTCAAACAATACCTGTTCCATGGTTTCAGGTTTAAGACTTAAAGTACCGGGGAATCCGGAATGGTAAATACTATAACCCACGAACAATGCAGGAGCAACCAAAATTCCTGTTTGTTGTGATATAGCTTTCGAAATTTCGAAAGCTTCGTAATAATCGGTCCCCAAAGGGAGATGGGGACCATGTTGCTCTGTACTGCCAAGGGGTATGATTACCATATCGTTATTTTCAAGGTAATCCTCGACATCGACCCATGTCATTTCCTGCAATACAAGGGCTGTGTTTTCAGTTTGAGCAATGGAGCTGGAAAGGGATATACAAATTACTAAAATCCAGGAGAAGAATTTGGTTTTCATAACTGATAATTTTTAGTATAAATTTATCTGATTTTCCTATAACAGTTTCAGTTTAAGGAGCATTTTAATATCCTATAACGTCGTACTATTTGATGATGTCCACATTTTCCCATATCACGGGACAAATTAATACTTAATCTTTATAAGTATATTATTTATTCGTTAGCTTTATTTTCCAGTTTTATAAAATCTTCTCGCACAGGGAGAAAACAATCAATTACCTTACACTTTGTGATTGCCCTGGCAGAATGGGGAAGCTCAGAGGGTATAAAAGCTGCCATGCCGGCATGAAGAACTTTTTTTTCT
>JAUVHQ010000283.1 GCA_030593185.1 Bacteroidota bacterium | reverse complement strand
AGAGAAGAGATACCTTTCTCCAAGTGCACTGAATATGTATCTGGATTGTTCATTGAAATTTTATTTTAAACATGTTGCACGACTTAAAGAGCCGGATGAAGTGATTGAAGAGATAGATCCAATGATATTTGGAAACCTCTTGCACCATTCGGTTAACCTTCTTTACAAGCCATATGAAGGTAAAGCCGTTGATTTGCCGGTTATTAATGAATTAATAAATGATCGTAATAAAATAAGAGATTTTGTAAACCAATCCTTTATAGAGATCTGGTTTAAGAATGATAAAAAAAAGATGGATGACCTTGAAATTTCCGGAAAAAGTATGGTTATCCGTGATGTTTTATTAAAATATGTAGTGTCATTGTTGAAAACCGATCTTAAATATGTTCCCTTCCGGATTATTGAGTTGGAGAAATACCACTGGTTAGATATTCCTGTCTTACTTGATGGTATGCCTGAAAAAGTGAGGGTAGGAGGAAGGGTCGACAGAATTGATATGGTTGACGGGGTGATCAGGGTGATTGACTATAAAACCGGTGCAACCGGTAATGAAATAAAAATGATCAGTGACCTGTTTTTTGCCGTGGATAAGAAAAGAGAAAGAGCCGTTTTGCAAACTTTTATCTATGCTTTAATGCTGAAAAAGAAGGAATCAGATACACCGGTTATTCCCGGTATATATTCTGTAAGAGATATTCACAACAAAAATTTTGATTACCGGATTTTTATTAAGGATGGAAATAAAACTTCATCTCCGGTTTTGGATATATCTGAATATGGTGTGGCTTTTATGGATTTGTTAAAAAAAGTAATTGAGGAAATTTACGACACCACTATTCCATTCCGGCAGGTGGATGATCCGGAAATTTGTAAATATTGTCCTTATAAACAATTGTGCAGCAGGGATAAATAAGAAGTCTACAGTCGGCAGTCGGCAATCAACAAAAAAAACTCCTAATGCGAAACCCGAAACAATTTAATCATTTTATTAGTTAACCCAAGTTGCTACTTACTTACAAATAAATAGGTAAAATGGAACACGGATGACACTGATTTTGCAGATAATCACGGATAAATGGATAAAATATCAGTGTAAATCCGTTAAATCCGTGTCATCTGTGTTCTATTCAATAATAAATAGCAACTTTAGTTAATTAAAGGTTGAGGCTGAGCCTTAAGGATAAATTCTAAATTTACAGAAAAATTACAATTAGTATATTTTTTTATTAATTTGCGAGGCAATGTTCATATTTTTATCAAATAGCTTTTTTTCATAGCATATGACTTTTCAGTATACAAATTATAAGGTTGAGGTAAAGAATCTTAAATATACAACAGATAATGGCAGGGTTTTTCCCAGGACTGCCATTGTTACTTTACTGGATAATAATAACCAATCAGTTGCAGTTGAACTATTCGGATATCTTGAAACTGAGAAGCTGTATAAGATGATTGATAAAAATGAAGATATTAACCTGGATCATTGCCTGGTTAGGAATTTCTCTCTTTCGGTTTATCGCAGTGATCGTGGGTTAGAGAAAAAAGAATACGTTAAGCTTAGCGGGTTTAGGGCGTCCAATTCATTCTTCGAATCAAAATTTGGTACGGATTTTTCCTTTTCTGAATTCGGTGAAGGAGATTTATCTTTTGAAGGCACTCATTTTGCAAAAGGTGATGTTTCGTTCAATTCTTCCAAGTTTGGTGACGGAGAGGTGAATTTTTCCAATACTTTATTTCGTGATGGTAATATTGACTTTTCCAATGCAATATTCAGTTCAGGAGATTTTAATTTTAAAAATTCTGTAATTCATGATGGTAAAATAGATTTCCAGTATACTGATTTTGGTCAGGGATTAGTCTCGTTCGCCAATACTGAATTTTACAGTAATCAGGTCTCTTTTATAAATACGAACTTCAATGATGGTGAGGTGATTTTTAAAGTTGCCCGGTTCAAAGGGGGAAGTATTGATTTCCATTTTTCAAAGTTTGGAAAGGGAAACATTTCTTTTGAGCGCACTGAATTTGGAGACAGTAATGTTGATTTCAGGACCGTGGAGTTTAATGAAGGAAAAATAAATTTTAACCGTTCTGTTTTTGGTAATGGTAATGTAAGTTTTGAAGGCAGCCAGATTAGGAAAGGAAAGTTTAGCTTTAAAAAAGCAAAGTTTGGTAAGGGTAATTTGAATTTTGAACTTACTGAATTTGATAATTGTGAGTTGACTTTTGACAGTACCGATTTTGATGAGGGAGATATTTCCTTTCATAATTCCAGATTTAAAAGGCTGTCAATGAAATCTTGTCATCTCGATCATTACATTGATTTGAGAGTTGCGAAGTGCGATGTTATGGATCTTTCAGATACAATAGTGCGTGATATAATTGATCTTCAGCCATATGACTTTGATGTTGATATTGGATTGCTTAATCTTACCGGTATGCGATTACTGGGCAGGATCAATATTGACTGGCATAGTAACAGGGTTGAAAAAATGATAAAAGTGCAGAAGGAATCGACCTATCGCCAGTTAGCAGAGCAGTTCAGGATGCTGAAAGAGAATTTTAATTTGACAGGGAGATATAACGATGAAGACAAAGCATACATACAGTTCAAAAGGCATGAAGCAAAAGCCGATCTGCATGAGAGTATAAAAAGAAATCCGGTGAATGCTCTATGGCAATACCCTGCAAAAGCTTTTCAATGGCTGGTTTTTGATCAGGTTGGATTATACGCGACTAATCCACTGAGGGTATTGTTCAGTATGGTAGTTAGCTATTTGTTTTTTTCATTTATTTATGTTGTATTGCAATTATTCTCTACTGCCAGTATAATCTCATCAGTAGGTGATCCCGATAATTTATCAACTGTGCAGAGAGCGCTTTATCACAGTGCGATTACTTTTCTGACAATCGGATATGGAGATTATTATCCCTCTGGTGTAATACGGTGGGTATCAGGAGTTGAGGGATTTGTAGGATTGTTCCTGATGTCTTACTTCACTGTTGCTTTTGTGAGGAAGATACTAAGGTAATCCTTTTAGAATTAAAAGGAATTCATCATAATTAATCAATTCAACTATTTATCAGACAAAATAATAACGTTATTAATTACGTTATTAATGCCGTTATTAATAACGTTATTCATGCATTGATAAACCAGCAACCACAGAGAAATATGCTCCTTCTCTGGTGAAATATTTTCGTACCTCAAATTTTACCCTGTGAAACCCCAGCATAGCTGGGAGCAACGAAGTTGCTGTTTCACAGGGTGAACCCCGATACAGTCATTCCCTGTTAAATATTGCCCGCCCTGTGTAATTGCGT
>JAUVHQ010000252.1 GCA_030593185.1 Bacteroidota bacterium | reverse complement strand
CCTTCTCCAATCATCAAAAATGTCTTTTGGTATCTATATATAGTTAAATTTCTAAATCCAGTTGTCATTGTGTCTTAATTGTTTGATTCTTAATTTGCTTTTTTGTCGACTGCCGACTGTTGGCTATATTTTATTTTATTCTTTTCTCAAAAATACAATTTTCCGTTAATAAGCACGAAAAATGACAAATAAGTAATTAACAATCAACTGTTAATTAAATTGAATAATAATCTTAGTTCTGTTTCGTTTTTTAAGTAAATTTAACCGAAATTCAAATCAGTATTGTATGCGAATTATAAGGAGTATCCTTCTTTTAATTTCTTTTTTCTTTTTTGTGATCATTCTGCAGATAAATGCTCAGAAACCTGTTTCTTTTGAGTATGGGAATAGTGAATATTCCAGGGCATATGAACTATTTGAAAAAGAGAAATATGGTGCTGCTCAACAACACTTCTCTAAAGCTATTTCAGATTATGGTGATCCGGAAAGTGAATTAAAAACAAAAGCTCAGTTTTATTCGGCAATTTGCGCAATTAACCTGTTCAATGAAGATGCTGAATATTTGATGACTAAATTTATTGGTCAGCACCCGGAAACTTCACTGGCAAGGGAAGCAATATTTGAACTGGCAAAATATAAGTACAGGAAAAAGAGCTATCGTAATGCAATTGGTTATTTTGAAAGGGTTGATCGCTTGTCCCTCGATGATGATAAGTTGGCTGAATTATATTTTCTGTCAGGATATTGTTATTTTAAGATACGTGACTTCAAAAAAGCCGGTCTTGCCTTTTATGAGATAAAGGATATACAGTCAGAATATACAAGTCGGGCTATATATTATTACGGGCATATAGCTTATGAAAATAAGAATTACGAAACTGCAAGGCAGGAGTTTTTACGGCTTGAAGAGGATGAAACATTTGGTCCTGTTGTTCCATATTACATAGTTCAGATACTCTATGTCCAGAAAAAGTATGATGAAATTATCGAATATGCACCACCATTACTTGCCCGGGCAATACCACACAGAGCTGCCGAGGTAGCTAAGTTTCTTGGAGATGCCTACTTTAGAAAAGCGAGGTACGGTGAGGCAATATCTCCACTTGAGAAATTCATGAAAGAGAAAAAAAATATTTCCCGGCAGGACAGGTATGAACTGGGTTTTTGTTATTTTGAATCGAAAGAATACGATAAGGCAATAAGTTATCTTGAAAAAGCTGTTGGTCCGAAGGATGCATTGAGTCAAAATTCTTACTATGTTTTAGCCGATTGTTACCTGCGCGTGGATAAGGAAAATAAAGCCAGGATGGCTTTTTCTTTCGCTTCACAACTTGACTACGATCCAGCGATAAAGGAAGATGCCTTGTTTAATTATGCGAAGATCACATATAAGCTTTCATATTCTCCTTTTAATGAAGCAATTAATTCTTTTAATACTTATATAAAACTTTATCCGTATTCTTCACGGTTAGATGAGGCTTATGATTACCTGGTAATGGCATACATGAATACAAGAAATTATCGTGATGCCCTTGCTTCTTTGGAAAAGATTCAGGATAAAAGCGACAGGATAAAAAGAGCTTATCAAAAAGTTGCTTTTTACAGGGGCCTTGAGTTTTATAGTGACCTGAAGTTTGATGAATCGATTAGTCTTTTTGATAAATCGTTGCAATTCGACCGGTTTGACAGCAGGCTAAAAGCCAGGACATATTATTGGAGGGCTGAAGCTTATTACCGTACTAAGGAATATGAGCTTGCCAGGGATGATTATAACAAGTTTATGCTGATCCCTGGGGCTTTTGGACTTGATGAATATCAACTGGCTCACTATAATCTGGGTTATGTATATTTTAACCTGAAGGATTACACAAGTGCATCACGCTGGTTCAGGAAATTTATCGGATTAAGAAGCAGAAAGCATAAAAGAATAGAAGGAGATGCATACAACAGGATAGCCGATTGTTACTTTATCAGTAGCGACTATATAAAAGCATCTGAATATTATCAGAAGGCAATTGACCTTAATGTGCCGGGCACTGACTATGCTCTTTTTCAAAATGCTTTTTCCCGGGGGCTTCTTAAAAAACAACAGGCTAAAATCGATTTACTATCCCGCCTGTTGGAGAAATATCCAAAATCATCATATCTTGATGATGCCTTGTTTGAGAAAGGTAAAGCTTATATCAAGCTGGATAATCCGGATGAAGCACTGGTTAATTACCAGATGATACTTGATAACCATCCCAATAGCAGTTACGTTCCTAAAACCATGGTTCAGATAGGTCTTGTTCACTATAATAAGGGTAATAACAATGAAGCGATTAAGTTTTATAAGGAGGTGATTGAGAATTATACAGGCAGCATTGAATCAAAGAATGCCCTTACCGGTTTGAAAAATGTTTGTGTGGAAATGAATGATGTTGAGGCATATTTTGATTATACAAGAAGTTTGGGCGATTTTGCCAGGATCAGTCCGACAGAAAAAGATTCGCTTACTTACGTTTCTGGCGAGAACCTTTATATGTCAGGCAATTGTGAAAGAGCTGTTGAAGTTTTAGGTAATTATATCAATGAATTTGAGAATGGAAGTTTTCTGCTAAGTGCTCATTTTTATAAAGCTGAATGTGAAATGAAACTGGGAAATTCGGATAGTGCACTTGTTTCATATAAGTATCTTATTGAAAACCCTGTAAATATTTTTACTATTAAAGCATTGAAATCTGCCAGCAGTATAACTTTTGAGAAGAAGGATTTTGCCGGGGCAATTGAATATTATGCTCTTCTCGAAAATATAGCCGATAATGAAAATGATGAACTTAACGCGATAACAGGACAGATGCGTTGTTATTATTCACTTCATGACTACAAAAATACTATACAGACCGCTGAAAAAGTAGTTACGTCCGGTATTGTATCCGAAGAAACAGCCAGAGAAGCTTTATTCAGGAAGGCGGTTTCATATTACACTCTTGGAGATTTGGAAAATGCAAGAATTAATTTCGAACAGATTTCATCGGAGATAAAAAGTGAGTTAGGTGCAGAATCAAAATATTATGTTGCAGAGATAAGTTTTATGCTTGGCGAGTATGAAAAAGCTGAAAAAGAGGTGTTTGAATTTATTGACCAGAACTCACCTCATGCATATTGGATGGCTAAAATATTTCTTCTCCTTGCTGATGTAAGTATAAAGAAAAATGATATTTTTCAGGCAAGACATACGTTAATAAGTTTACTTGATTATTATACAGTGAAAGATGACGGGATTATTGAATTGGCGCAGGAAAAACTGAAAATAGTTGAGAAATTGGAAGAAGATGGAATGGAAAGAGATACAGTAACAGCACCCAGCACCCAGTAACCAGTAACCAGAAACAAATGTTCAGCATGTCAAACATAAAGAGATCAATTGTAACTATTTTGGTATTGATGATCATTTTCACAGGTTATTCTCAGGAAATGATCAGGAAGGAGGTAAGGGTTGTACAGCCTTATGCTCCTACATTATTTGATGCATTCAAAATAAACCTTCTTCCTTCGCTTAAGGATACTATGCAATTATCCCCTGATTTTATTTATAAGATATCTCCTAAACCTTATAGTGCTGAATACAGTATCCGGCCAATTAAAGCTGCAAAGTTATTAGATGATCCGTTAACTAAATTATATGGAAGTTACCTGAAAATGGGACTTGGAAATTCTCTTACTCCATTGGCTGAGCTTAGTATAAACAAAAAAAGATCAAAGGAATATTCCCTGGGAGCTTTCGCGAGGCATATTTCATCAAGTTGTAAAGTAAAGCTTGAAAATGATGAGAAAGTTTTTGCCGGTTACGGAAATGATGAGTTTGGTTTATATGGCAAAAGGATTTGGGATAATTCTATTCTGTCAGGAAGTGCAAGTATGGATAATCGATCAGTTTATTATTACGGATATAATACAGCTCTGGTTGATACAGCACTTGAAAAAG
>JAUVHQ010000265.1 GCA_030593185.1 Bacteroidota bacterium | reverse complement strand
AAGGAATACCACATATGTAACAAAACAACTTGTTGAAAAAATGTAATGATCTATTCCTGGAATTGTAGTAAGAAATAATTCTTAAGTTTTGTTTTATAAATTTTTCATTATATTTGCACCCGCTTAATTAATTAATAATACAATATGGCAAATCATCCATCAGCAATTAAGAGAAACAGGCAATCGGAGAAAAGAAAATTGCATAATAAATATTACGCGAAAACTGTACGTAATGCAATAAAAAAATTACGTGAAACAACAGATAAGAAATCTGCTGACAAACTTTACCTTGAAGTTATTTCAAAGATCGATAAGTTGGCCGGTAAAAGTCATATTCATAAAAACAAGGCAGCAAACCTTAAATCAAAGCTTGCCAAACATATTAGTAGCTTGTAAAAATATTTTTCTAAATAATTAACAAAAGGTGTCTCTATACAAGGACGCCTTTTTTTTATGGGTATAAGGAAGAATGGGAAGATGGAAGAAAAAGAGTTGAGAAATTGTGTTGCAGTGATGCAGTGAAAGAAAAACTAACCGCAAAGTACGCGAAGAGGGCGCAAAGTTCGCTTAAGAACATATTGAAGACATTTTACATAATATTTGTACTTTGCGTTCTTAGCACATCCTTAGCGTA
This sequence comes from Bacteroidota bacterium, assembly GCA_030593185.1. GTDB lineage: Bacteria > Bacteroidota > Bacteroidia > Bacteroidales > VadinHA17 > JADFUQ01. Next base: position 3,142 of record JAUVHQ010000265.1, on the reverse strand, counting down.
CTTGGCGGTTAATTCTTTTAAAAATAGGGCTAAGTGTTGCAGTGTTACGGGTTTCGGGGTACGAGTTACGTGTTAAGAGGGTGTCTAGAACTTTGAACCTTGAACTCTTTGGAAGAATAGGAAGATGAAACAAACATATTTCTTTACCTGCCTGTTTTTTTAAACTTTTTTCTTACTTTTATTATACCTACAAATTTGCACTGAGAATGACATCATACAATTATCTCAGAATAAAAGACCTGGCTGAAGAAGACCGGCCAAGGGAAAAACTGCTGGCAAAAGGAATAAGTTCATTATCTGATGCTGAACTTATTGCGATACTCATCGGATCGGGCAGTAAAAATGAATCGGCAGTTGACCTGGGGAAAAAAATACTTGGGTCTGTCAGCCATAATCTTAATGAGCTGGGGAAATTATCCATCCATGACCTGATGAAAATGAAAGGTATTGGCCACGCAAAAGCCATTACAATACTTTCAGCACTCGAACTTGGAAGGAGAAGAAAATCTTCTGAAACAATCAAAAAAAAGAAGATATCCAGCAGCAGGGATGTACTGGATTATTTTCAACCCCTGCTAGCCGATCTGCACTATGAAGAATTCTGGGTTTTGCTCCTGAACCGTTCAAACCGGGTTATTAACAAAATAAAAATCAGCCAGGGAGGAATATCAGGAACTGTTATTGACGTGCGGCTCATTTTAAAAAAAGCAATTGAACATGAAACATCGTCCATTATACTGTGTCACAACCATCCCTCAGGTAATCTCGAGCCCAGCGAATCTGATAAAAAGATAACCCAAAAGCTTAAGGAAGCAGGAAAAGTAATGGATATAGGGGTGGTAGATCATTTAATTATATCAGATAATGGCTACTTTAGCTTTGCTGATGAAGGCTTATTAACGTGATTAAACTATCCCCGTGTCTATAAAATATGTGCCATATCAAGAGTTAAACTTCAGTAAATGGGACAGATGTATTGATACAGCCTATAACCGTGAAATTTATGCTTACTCATGGTTTCTTGATTCTGTTACCAACCACTGGGATGCACTTGTTGAAAATGATTATGATAAAGTTATGCCTCTTCCGGTAAGTTCTTTCATGGGAAAATCTTTTATTTATCAACCCCTAATGGCGCCGGAACTTGGAATTTTCTCTCCTGATCCTGTTCACAAAAACACGATTAATGAATTTATTGGTCTTGTTTTTGAAAAATATAAATACGCCGAACTTCCTTTCAATAAATTTCTTGAGACTGATCTCTCTTTTGCAAAGTACAAATTAAAACAATCATTTGACCTGGACCTTATCTCTCTATATCAAAAAACATTCGCTAACTTCACCAATGAAGCAAAGAGAAAAATCAGGTTTGCTGAAGATTCAGGACTTTTTATTTCAGAAGGACTTATTCCCAATAAGATACTTAAATTTCACCGGGATATAGAAATGCCATTCCTCCATAAGTTCAATAACCTTTTTTATAGCAAATTGCGACGACTGATCTCTCTTTCTATACAAAACAGAACGGGTGAAACATTCGGAGTTTACACTCATGAGAACAACTTATGTGCTCTTGGATTCATAATTAAAACAAAGGATAGATTAGTTCTTTACCTTGTAGCATCAGATAATTTCGGTTTAAAGAAAAACACCACATGGTTTCTTATCGATCATATTATCAGGCTGTATTCCGAAAGAAATATTACCCTGAGATTCGAACCTTTCATATTTCACCACATTAGTAACCACTCGAAGATCACTTTAAATTACAAAAAAAAGAACCTGAACTATCAGTACAATATTTTTACATCTTTTGGTGCAAAAAAGTATCTGTACCCGGTTTTCTATAACAAAACCATTCCATGGATTTCTTACGGGTTATCCGCCTTCATATAAACTACGGCGGACGAAGCGAGTTATGAGTTCACGCTGGTTTCTGGTTACTGGTTGCTGGTTACTGGTCAGATCCACTTTGCTCTATGCTCTTTGCTCTTCCCTTTTGACTTTTGACTACAGTGAAATATGCTCCTACCCTGGTGAAATATTTTCGTGCCTCAAATTTCATAGGGCAAGCGTCGCATTTCTTGTGGCAAGCTTTTTCTCTTCTTACTTTCTACTTCTTACTACTTACTTTTCTTTCCGGTGGTAGCAGGCTTATAAAGATTCACCTTCATAGTGTCTTTGCAAGACACAGCCATTTCTTCAACTGACCTGTCAAGAAGCGGATGCCGGAGTTTGGGGGCTATTTTTAACAATGGTAAAAGAGCAAATTTTCGTTTGTGCAATCGTGGATGCGGAATTACCAGGTCATCTGAATAAAAAATTTCTTCATCAACAAACAAAATATCAATATCAATGATTCGTCCGTTATATCGTGAATTATCGCGTTTCCGGCCGAGTTTTCTCTCAATATCATGAGTTTTCCGGAAAACTTCTTCAGGGGCAAGGACAGATTTGACTATTAATGCCTGATTCAGGAACCAATTTTCATGTTCAAACCCCCAGGGCTCGGTTTCATATAAAGATGAAACAGAAATGATAACACCAATTCTTTCACGAATCAAGGATATGGCAGATGAAAAATAATAAGATCTGTCACCCAGATTACCACCTAATAACAAATAATAATTACGAGTCTTCAAATTACCTGACTTAAAACCTGACAAAAATGAGAAAAACAAAACAAACAGACAACAGGAGATGCATAATTTTATTTTGTTTTTTTTAATAAATATTTATTTTATGATTTTTCGTAAAGCTCATGACAGTCCATTTATTTGGCATTCTTGTTGTTTTTGGGAGATTGCTTCGTCGCTACGCTCCTCGCAAAATCCTTTTTCAATCAATAAAATCCGATTAAAACTTCGCCCAATTCACTCATTTTATCATTTCCTTATCTCACCTCTTCCCATTTACTCATTTACTCATTTATTCATTAGTTACAAACATTTTATTATTACGCCCAACCTTTTAACTTTGCAGAAAACATATTTATTTATATTCATTTATACTTATGCATTATGAAAAGTTTTCTGAAGTATACCCTTGCCACAATAGTTGGTATAATGATATCATCTATTGTAATGATAATAATTGGTATTGGATTTATCGGCATTATAATTTCTGCGGGTGATAAACCTGT
>JAUVHQ010000009.1 GCA_030593185.1 Bacteroidota bacterium | reverse complement strand
AGGTTATAATTATCTTCAAAATCAGGCATATTTCTAAAGGTGTCATATGCCTCCAGTGCTTTATCCAGTTGATTATTAATTCTATAAGCTTTACCCAGATAGAAATGAGAATGCCATGGAGCTTGCTTTTCCTTTATCGATTTACTTTTATATTTCAGGGTGGTGTTTTGTGAAGCTTCTTCAAGATAGGGAATTCCCTTGTATTCTTCACCCGTTATATTCAGGTAACATAATCCTATTTTATATTTTATATTATCATTCATAAGATTTGTGCCGTCAAGCTGAAGAAAATTGAATAAGGCTTCAGAATAGTCTTCAATCTGGAAAAAGAAATCACCATCATCAAGAAACTCCTCCGGTGTATTTTCTATCTGTGAATATCCGGGGAAGCAGATGATAGCTATTAGCAACAGAAAAACCAAACGTTTCATTGGTTTATTATTTATAATTACCTTCTTTACTGAATATTCGATAAAATTTTATTTAAACCATTTGTCTTTTTTATTCAATTATATCAAAATTAAGAAATTGATTGGAAAAACAGAATAAAGCAAGAATTATTTGAGAAAAAAACAAGAAATTGGATAGAAAAAGGATTGTTTTGGTAAAGAAATGAACCTAACCTGAAAAATTCATGAATTCTATGAACCGAGCTTGCGAGCTCACCGGATGTAATTTTTCTGCTGACGTAGGAATAATCAATAGTTGAGGACTTCTCAACTATTGATTTTCCCCAGTCAGGCTAAAAAGTCTTTGTTACTTAATCTTTAGATCTTCGGGAATCTTGTTAATATACTCAACAGAAACATTTTCAGGAATATTCAAAAGAATAAAACAAACGCGCCTGTTATATTTTCTGCCGGAGGAATTGTCAGTTCCGTCAGGATTCTTATTTTTTGCAACAGGGTGTATTTCGCCTTCCCATTTGACATCAAGCCGTTTAGAAGTAATTCCTTTCTTTATCAGGTAGCTTTGAACAGATAAGGCACGTTTTTGTGATAGACTAATATTATACTTATTACTGCCTATGGCATCGGTATGTCCAACAATTACCAATTTCGCTGAGTCAACCAAGATCAGCAGATTATATGCCAGGTCAAGATAACGGGTTGAAGTTTTTGAGAGTCCATAATCATCAAATTGGAATAGAATACAACTAATCTCGAAAATTTCCTGTTTAACAGTAGTTTCAACAGGCATGGCCTTAAGCATTGTGTTGATAATAATTTCCTTCCCGGAAGCACCTGTTGTCGGTTCTAATTGCTGTTTATGTGTAAAATATCCATCGCCCTCAATTATCAAATCAACTTGTTTTGCAGGCACGATAAGTGTGTAAGAACCAGTAGAGGGATCGGGTCTTACTGAATTGATAGTATCACCAGTTGCCTGGTTTACCAGACTTATACGGATGCTCTCAAATTTTTTTTCTGCTGTTATATCCGTTGTAATAGTGCCCTCAATAATAGCTTTCCTTGGGTTAGAAGCATTGAATTGTTCGATTTTAATAATATTCAAATCTTTTATTTTATCAAAAACACCGGCAGTATACCCGATAAATTCATTTTTAGTGGGACAGAAAAAAATATCATCTTTAGTTGTATTAACCGGATATCCAAGGTTTTGAGGTGTGCTGAATTTATTGTTTTTAATACTGCTTTTAAAAATATCATATCTTCCCATGTTATTATGTCCTTCTGAGCTGAAGTATAACATATCCCCATCAGGTGAATAAAATGGTGTACTTTCGTTATATGGAGTGTTTATCACTGGTCCCAGGTTTTGCGGACTATCCCAGTTTCCATCTGTTAAAGATGAAATATACAGGTCATATCCTCCTATACTACTTCCGCGGTTACTCGAGATTATCAGAAAGTAGCCATCGGGTGATTCACATGCGTGTATTTCATCACTCAATGTATTGATTTGATCCAGAGAATTTATTTTAGACCATTCCCCTTCTGTAAGGCGACTATAGTATAAGTCATAGTCATTGTTATTTAATTTCCTGGTTAGGTAAAGCACATCACCGTCATAAGAAAGAGAAGTAATCAGAAAGAAACCGTCAGATTCAAGTTCCATAGTAATATTCCTGGGTTCAAGCCAATTCTCATTTTGTTTTTCCGAGAAGTATATAGCTTTATAATATTTCCGATCGCTAATAAAAGCCATTTTTTCATTGTTACCTGAGAAGACGGGATTATAAATTCTAATCCCTGTTTTATAAAATGGTAAAAAGGTTTTATCAACATCTAATGGCGTATTTATTAATTTCAAAGCGGTAGAAATGCTATTAAGCTTTCTGTTTATTGTTTCCGGATCCTTACCGGTTGCAATAATATGGGATTTGTACTTTTTGTACTTTGCTGTGGCTTTGTCAAATAAATTATTCATCTGGTATGCTTCACCAAGCAATAAAAGTACTTCATATGGAGCTTCAGATTCAAGATAGTTATGTGTTTTGAAACCAGTTGTAACAGATTTTTCAGCATCTTCGAGCAAGGTAATAGCACTACTTGATTTTCCAGGTATTTCAAGATATGTTCGGGCAAGTTTATATTTAATGTGGGCAGTTTTTATTCCTTTTTCTATTAAAGCTTCATAGTATGTTGCTGCTTTTTTGAAATTACCATTATTAAATTCAAAATCAGCGTTATAGAAAATGCTTTCCTCATCAAATGTTTCCTGTCCTGAAAGCAGATTGAATGGAATGAATAATAGAATGATATATGAGAAAATAAATCTCATTTTTTATTTAGAAATTAATAAGATAAGGCTTTTGCAATAAATCAAAGTATCTATTACTCTGAAATCTTAAGTTTATCCGGGATAATAATTTTCTCTGGAATTATGAATTTATTATCAGATTGAAGAATAATCGATACTGCTCTTCTGTTAAATTGTCTTCCCTTAGGTGAATCTGATCCATTAGGAAATACATTAATTGCAATAGGATTATCTTCTCCTGCACTTGTTGATTTCAATCTCCCCCTCCCAATTCCTTTAGAAATCAGCAATTTAACAACTTCTGCCGATCTGTTCTTTCCGAGTTTAATGTTATAATTACGACTACCTATAAAATCTGTATATCCTCTGATTTCAAGTTTCAGATCCTGATTTTCCGTAAGGATCCGGAATAGCTCATCTATCTTATAAATTTCTTCCTTTCTTATTGAAAACTTATCAAAACCGAAAAAGATATTGGGAAGAATAATTTGTTCTTTCTTTACGGGTTTGAGTTCGGTCTTTATATTTATTTCACTTATGGAGTAATCTACGGGGATAGAAAATTCAGTTTTACCATCAGAATATCCATTGGCAGAAGCAATTACTTCGTATTTTCCGGGTTTCGAGATGGAATATACAAATTTACTGGAGGGAAGTTCAGCCTCAGAAGATGCAACTTTTTTGGAAGTTGCCGACTCCAGAATATCAATATTTATTTTCCCCTTAGTCTCAGCGGTAAATCCGGAGGCAATAACCACACCTTTGATTTTTACCTTCCTTGGATTAATGTCAGAATAGATATCCAGATAGTATATATCTTTGTCCCCGTAACTATCCTCATTGCCAAATATTGAATAAAAGGCTCCTGCCCCGTTATTGTAAGGTGAAAAAAAGATATCGTCATCAGTAGAATTAATTGGGTACCCAATATTTATAGGTTTAGTCCAATTATTTGAATCAGATTTTTCAGTATAGAAGATATCAAATCCGCCCAGAACTTCATGACCCTGAGAGCTAAAATAGAGCCTTTTACCATCCTGGGTAAGAAAAGGACAATCTTCATTGAAATGAGTATTTACAACAGGTCCTAAATTAACCGGTTCATCCCATTCGCCGGTTTCCGGATTTTTGTTAGACTTATATATATCAAGACCTCCGTAACCTTTAGTCTTGCTGCTTGAAAAATATAGTGTGGAACCATCCGTAGATTCAGATGCATGTGATTCCCAGTATTTCGTATTAATGTTTTTATTTAATTTTACAGCCTCAGACCAGACACTATCATTGAAATAACTTACATATATATCACTGTTAAAATTATCGTCTTTTGTCATATAAAGTGTTTGCCCATCAGCTGACAGGGAGGAAACATAAAGATCTCCATCTGATTTAACCTGAGGGGTCAGATTAACAGGCACAGTCCATTTCCCATCTGTTTTTTTGCTGTATAATATCGCATCATAGAACTTTTGGCTGGTCATGTATACAATTGTATTGCCATTTTGCGAAATCTCAGGGTAATAGTTGGCATACGCATTATTGATATTTTGCCCAAGGTTATAAGAATCGAAGTAAATTCTATTCTGCTTTAGTTTTTTTACATTTTTACATGACTCAATTTGCTTATTAACAAAATTAATGTTAAGTGTATCTCCAGGGTCGAGAAAAGTGAGATATTTTTCGTAGGTCCGTTTTGCTTTAATGATCTCGTTATTAATTTGGTAAGCATTAGCAAGGTAAAAATAGGTATCATAAGGGGCTTCTTCTTCTCTGAAATCCCCTTCTTTATATCTGTTTGTGAGATTATTAATGGCTTTTTCGAAATAAGGGATGGCTTTATCTTTTCCCCCCTGAATATTAAGATAACACAACCCCAACCTATAGTTTAGATTAGCATTATCAGGATATTTCCCGATAAGCTGTAGATAAAAAGGTAAAGCATCCGGGAATTCTTCATACAACATGAAATATTCACCCTCAAGGAATATCTCCTTTTCCTTGTCTTGTTGGGCTAATAGTGTTGGAATAGAAATAAAAGCCAGAAGCAGAAAAATCAATAACTTTTTCATGATACACATGTTAACCAATTATAACAAAATTAATAATTTATGGACGCATTCAAAAATTATTTTTTCTACTCTCTTAATAAATTTCGTTTTATAGAGAATTTTGTAAATTGTGTACTATTCCTTATGCTTTTTTTTCCGTTGAATGTAAAAGAAGATAATAGCTACCAAAACGAGTGATAGTCCCCAGGCAATTCGTCTTCGGGCATTTCGGGCTTTTTCTTTTGTTGAAGAGATATAGCCGGTAATTTTTTCTTCGTCTAACTCACTACCGGAAACTATTTTAGTAATTATATTTACTACATCTTCACTGGTAAATTTCTCAGTTGAAGATTTTTGTAATAAATATTCAATTAAATCATCTGCATTGTTTATTTTCACCTCTTCAGGGTTCAAAGTCTGAAGAAATGATTTAAGTTCTCCGTCAGATTCAATTAATAGCTTATTATGGAAGTTTTTTACTTCAGGATTACCATTTAGTGCTATTGAATAAATGAGTAGTTGAAAATCTTTTTCTTTAATATTTTTCTGCTCAACTTGCCTGGAAAGATATTCATATAATTGCGATGATGTTTGTATTTCCGGGCCAGGAATCTGGAGAGTATCAAGGATTTCCTTTAAATCGCCGTAAGCATATTTGGTTAATGATTCTTTAAAAGTTATTAAAAGATCCCGATTGTGGAGATCATCGATAATAAATATTGATTTAACTTCTTCTTCTGTAAATGCTGATGATATGCCTGCCTTTTCTGTCAGATGCTGCATCAATTCATCAGGCGTGCTAATATTTTCTTTCTGCAGATCAATTTCATCAATGATATTGCTCATATCTTTTTCTGTATTGACAGCAATAAAATTTCTGAAATCTTCAATTTTAATAATACCATCGTTTGCTCCAACGGTTACTATCTCTTCCAATTCATTTTTTGGGATTGATTGTTTGGCAAGATATTCAAATAATTCTTCAGAAGTTCCAATCTCTTGATCCTTAAGGTTAATATCTGCAAGAACAGCTATCAGATTATCACTTTTTGCAAGGTTTTTAAGAGTTCCGAGCAGATCTGTAAGTTCTTCAGGTGGTTCTTCCTTTCGACTTTTTGAAATTAAATCTGCAACAGGTTTTTTGACCGGTGGGATGAATGATATTTCAGTTTCTTTTATGGTTTGATTGCCAAATTGATCTGTAAGCGTAAATTTCAGTTGGTTATCACCTTCAAGCGGAATAGCTTTGTAGGCAAATAAAGTATCTTTGATGTAAAACGTGTCAACTTTTTGTAATAAGGAGTCTTGAAAGTATTGGACAATCAGCTGGGAGTTATTTTCAGTCTCAAGTTGTAATATAAGTGGCTTATTATCAGTAACAACAAAACTGGTGTCCGGTATCTCAAAATCAGCAATCAGATCCAGCGGTATCAATTCCACAGGAGGTATTTGTATCCTGTCATTTTCCTGGTTTGCTGACATAGAAATAAGTTCACTTGTCTTTTCAAGATTTGTCCCACTGAAAATCAATTGGTAATTACCGGCAATCACTTCTACAAAATATTCTCCGGTTTCTAAGTTGGGTTTAACAATCGCAATTGTATCGCCTGCCGGATAGCTAACAACATATACTCTGAATGATTCATCAAACTTCCATTTGATATCTTTTATAGATACTATACCTGACAGCCTGAATTTCCTTGGATGTTCTTCGGAAAAAATTTCCAGCAGAAAAATATCTCTTTCGCCCATTCCTTCAGTAGTAAACTGTGAGTAATAAGCAAAGTTTCCATCTTTTGCAGGTGCGTAAAAAAGATCATCATCTGGAGTATTAATAGGATACCCCATATTTAATGGTTTTGACCATTCAGCAGAATCCAGTAATGTAGAATACAAAATATCATATCCCCCTGTGTTAAAGTGTCCGTATGAACTAAAAAACAAGGTTTGTCCATCTTCAGTAATAAAAGGTGTTTCTTCATTATATTCTGTATTGATATTAGGTCCAAGGTTAACTGCCGGTCCCCATTCGCCGAGCGAGTCTTTTACAGATTTGTATATATCAAGCCCTCCGTATGTTCCTTTCCGGTTGCTGGTAAAATACATTATATTCTCATCTTTGGTAACACAGGCATGAGATTCCCAGTATTTATCATTTATATTTTCGTTCAATTTCTCTACACTCGACCACACACCATTTGAGTAATGGCTGATATAGATATTTCCAACATAATTATCGAGTTTATAAAGGTAGAGAGTTGTCCCGTCCCACGAAAGTGCACAGGGGTACAGATCCTCATCCACTCCTAACTGGAATGTTAAATCAATAGGGTTACTCCAGGTACCATTAACTTTTTCAGAAAAGAAAACACCGTCGAAAAATTGCAGGGCCCGTGTGTAAATCATTTTTGTGCCGTCTCCGGAAACAACAGGATTATAATCGGAGAAACGTGTATTTACAGGCTCTCCAAGGTTATAATATTTGAGGAATAATGGATTCTGCTGTAGTTTTTTCGCATTTAAGCATGACTCCATCTGTTTATTAACAACAACCGAATCATAAATCTTTGGGTTAAGCAATTCTTTAAATATGGAATAGATTTCAAGTGCTTTATCAAGTTGTTTATTTACCCGATATGCATTGGCCAGAAAATAATAAGCATCTACAGGTGCTTGTGTTTCCCTGAAAGAACCTTCTTTGTACTTCTCGTCTGTGTTCAAAATTGCTTTTTCCAGATATTCTATCGCTTTATCTTTTTGTCCGGGGGTGTTCAGGTAACACTGTCCGATCCTGTACCTGTAATTGTCATTTTCAGGGTAAATTTTAAGTAAATCAAGATAACCCGGAAGAGCTTCATTGTATTCCTCGTACAGAATATATGATTCCGCCTCAAAGAATTTTTCTTTAAACTCTCTTTTCTTTTGTCCCGACGCAGATATAGATAAAAGAAAAGCAATAAGTAAACTGAGGAACAATGGTCTCATAAAAATAACCTGTTAATGGAATGATACGAATTTACTAATATAATAAATTGATTTAATAAATTTATGATGAACTATTAAAATAAATTGATAAAGGATAACTGAAATATTACCAGAACCTTTGTAAAACAATTAAATAAAAAAGTGCCTAAAGTTATAAGTGACTAAAATGACTAAAATGTTACGAGTTTACTTCTCATTTCTCACCTCTCACTTCTCACCTCTTCCTCCTTACTCCATACTTTTTACTTTCCTCTCTTCATTCTTCCCTTTTGCCCACAGTGAAATGTGCTCCTTCCCTGATGAAATATTTTCGTGCCTCAAATTTCACAGGGCAGGCGTCGCATTTCACGTGGCAAGCTTTTGCCTTTTGCCTTTTCTCCTCCTTATTCACCTAATTGTTTCCATTTCTTAAGGATTATCTCAAGGTCTTTTGATAACCGGTAATCTTTTGCATAAGAAAGATTAATGCGCTTAATTTCCTGCCCGGTAGAACGAGGATACAGACTCGCTGGAGTCAGTACACCTTGTTGAACTGAATCTTGTTCAATGCTTTTTGAATCTGCTTGCAAATTGTATCCAACCCATGATTTTCTGCCTGAAATTACATAAAATATATTTACAATAAAACCATGTTTTTTCTTAACAGTAAGCAGTGATATGGGTAATGTTAGCAGAAATAATAATGAGATGGTCAGGTCCAGTACTCTTTTCTTACGGAGGTTCTTTTTCTTGCTAACAGCATTCAGACTGATTTCAAATATTTCACCTTTTGAATCAATTGAATGACTTCCTATGATAGATAATCCTTCAGGATGTGCAATTTTAAAATCAATGTTAAGCTGGCTTAATTTCATCATATTTTGGATAATTTCTTCAGAAGAAATTGCTTTAGCTGAAAAAATTATTTCATCTACCTTGTTTATCCTGATAATATCAGCGAGTTGGTTATATGGTCCCAACGAGTCATTTTCTTCTGAGTCTCCACCCGGATGTACAAAGCCTGCAATTTTGCGCATTTGAGCAAGGTTGGGAATGATCTTTTTCAACCGTTGATACTCAATATGATCGGCGATTATCAATATTTTTTTTGTATCCGGATATAACTTAAAAATTGCGATTCCAAGTTTGTTTACGAAAAACCGAAAAGTCAGTGTTAACCCCAATGCTAATATTCCTCCCATTAATATCAATGCCCTCGAAAATCTCAGATATGACGGAAGAAGTGCGTATATTATAAGAATAAGAATTGTGCCGGTAATAATTCCTAAAAGAATATTTACAGGCCTTGCAGGCTTATCATAGCCATTATTGATATATATTGAAATTATCCATATTAATATATAAACTGGTACTACAAATTGCAGGAACTCAACGGGGTAATAATCTGCATCCTGGAATTTAATATTTGCCCAGAAAGGGGTTAATATGAAAAAACCTGAAAAAATCAGTAATGCATCAATTAAAGGTAAAAGCAGAGTGCCTATTGCTCTTTTAAGGATAGAAAGGCTTGCCCTGAAATAAATGGCAAGATTAATAAAAAGAAGAAAAATATGCCTGTTGCCAATTGAAAAATGTTTTTTGGCAAATATTATCATCGCTTTATAGAATTGTACCACATAATTGATGCTGCTTTTCCTTGTGCTTTCCCCTTTATAGTGTATAATTGTTGTTCCGGGGTAATAATAGTTGGAAAAACCAGCTTTTTTCAACCTGTATGAAAGATCAATATCTTCACCATACATAAAAAAGTTTTCATCAAGTAATCCGGTTTTGTCCAGAGCACTCATTCGAAGGAACATAAATGCACCCGGAATTACATCAACTTTATTGGTTTCTTCAGGGTTTAGGTAACCAAGATTATATTTCCCGAATAATTTTGATTTTGAAAAAAGTCGGGTAAGACCGAATATTTTAAAAAAGGCGACCCCCGGTGTTGGCAGACTACGTTTTGATTCAGGCAGGAAACGACCTTTCCCATCAATAAGCCGGACACCTAAAGCTCCTGCATCTTTATGTTCATCCATAAACCTGATACATTTTTCAAAGGTGAATTCTTCTACCATTGTATCAGGATTTAATAATAAAATATATTCTCCCCCGGCTTTTTTAATTGCCTGGTTATTAGCCCTTGAGAAACCATAGTTTTCGTCGTTCCTGATCAGTTTTACATCAGGAAAGTTTTTCCTTAACATAGAAATTGATCCATCGAGGGAATTATTATCAACAACAAAAACTTCTGAACTAATGTTTTTTAATGCTTTGAATACAGATCTTAGGCATTGGTCTAAGAAAAACCGGACATTATAGTTGACAATAATTACCGAAAGCTTCATAATGCACAATGACAAGGTGAAAGGATAAATGATAAAAGTAATTTAAAATGTCTGAAATGCCTAAAGTTTGAAATTAGTTGAGTAAGTTAAGTAAGTTGAGTGGTTGAGTAAGTAAAACTATTTTACTTCTTATATCAGGATGAGAATGAAGATTCAAACAGGGTTCGGTTAACAATTGACCGTCCTAAAGTTATTTCATCTGCGTATTCCAGATCATCACCAATTGAAACACCTCTTGCAAGTGTGGAAATCTTTACTCCGGAATCTTTAAATTTCCTGTAAAGATAGAAATTGGTGGTATCCCCTTCCATAGTTGTCGGTAAAGCAAGTATTATTTCTTTTACCTGTTCTTCATTTTTGATCTTTGTTTCAAGAGTTTTAAGCATAAGGTCCCCGGGCCCGAATCCGTCAATGGGAGATATGATACAGCCTAGTACGTGGTAGATACCATGATATTGTTGAGTGTTTTCTATTGATAAAACGTCCCGGATATTTTCAACGATACAAATTGTAGAATGGTCTCGTGAGGGGTTTGCACAAATCTTGCAAAGATCTGTATCGGAGATGTTATTACAACTTCGGCAGTATTTTATTTCATTATGCAATTTGATAATCGAATCTCCAAAGCTCTGAACCTCATCTTTGTTTTGCCTTAGCAAGAAAAGAACTAGTCTTAGTGCAGTCTTTTTTCCTATACCAGGGAGCTTACTGAATTCATTTACAGCATTCTCCAGTAGTTTTGAGGAGTATATATTTCCGAGCATTATAAATAATTGTCTGTTATTTGTTCAAAATTAACTGCAATTTACTGTTTAAACAATCTTTTTTCTTTTTTTTAGATGTTTTTGCTAATCTTGCGTTTCAAACTTTTGCAGGTCAATCAAGCTATTAACTATTTCAGATTATGTCACCGGGAGTTATTTTCTCAATCATTGCTGGTTATTTCTTAGTGCTTTTAATTATTTCTTACCTAACTGGAAAGAAAGCTGATAATGCTGCTTTCTTCCTCGGAAATCGTAAGTCTCCCTGGTATATTGTTGCTTTTGGAATGATTGGTGCAAGTCTGTCGGGTGTTACTTTTATATCGGTTCCCGGATGGGTTGTTGACAGCCAGTTTTCGTATATGCAGATGGTGATTGGCTATCTTCTTGGCTATCTCGTGGTTGCCAATGTTTTGATGCCTTTATATTATAAGCTGAATCTTACTTCAATATATACATATCTTGAATCCAGGTTTGGGTTCTTTTCATATAAAACAGGAGCGGCATTTTTCCTGCTTTCACGGATTATTGGTGCTGCTGTACGGTTGTTCCTTGTTGCTAATGTTTTACAAATAACTGTTTTCAGCGAGTGGAATGTACCATTTATTGCTACTGTTGTTATAACTGTTCTGCTGATATGGTTATATACCAATAAAGGAGGTATCAAAACAATAATCTGGACTGATAGTCTTCAAACTTTATTCATGCTCCTGGCAGTAGGGTTAAGTGTATATTTTATAAGCCGTTCTTTGAATCTTGATTTTAGATCAATGGTGAAAACTGTTGCAGATCATTCCCTTTCACGAGTATTATTTTTTGATGATTTGCATGACAAGCGATATTTCCTGAAACAGTTTTTCAGCGGTGCATTTATAACTATTGTTATGACAGGTCTTGATCAGGATATGATGCAGAAGAACTTAAGCTGCAAGAATATTAAAGAGGCAAAGAAAAACATGTATTGGTTCAGCATCGTATTAGTACCGGTTAACCTTTTATTTATGTCATTGGGAGTACTACTATTTGTATATGCTACTTCTAATGGAATTAGTATACCTGAGCACACAGATGATCTGTTCCCTCTTATTGCCACTCAGGGTTATCTACAGCCTGTTGTCACTGTTCTTTTTATTCTTGGTTTGATCGCTGCAGCTTATTCCAGTGCCGATTCGGCACTTACTTCACTAACTACTTCATTTACAGTAGATATTCTTAACACAAAAGGGTTGGTTGAGAATGCTCTGAAAAGGATCAGGAAGCGTGTTCATATATTAATCTCAGTCATCCTGGTAATTGTTATACTGATCTTTAAGGTTATTAACGATCAAAGCGTTATCAGTGCTATTTTTACTGTGGCGGGTTATACTTATGGTCCGTTACTGGGATTATACAGTTTTGGGCTTTTTACAAAATTTAAGGTTAAAGATAAACTGGTACCATGGGTAGCCCTGTCTTCTCCCGTTATATGCTATATTCTTAACATATATTCAGAAACCTTATTAGGAGGATACCAGTTTGGTTTTGAATTGCTAATTCTAAATGGGCTAATTACTTTCACCGGATTATACCTGATAAAAGAAAAACGGGTAAAATAAGTGCAAAAGTTTAAAATTTAATTACGTTATTAATAACGTTATTAATAACGTAATTAAATTTTTTATTTAGATGATTTGGAATTGCTACTAGCCTTCATGTAAAAAGATATCTTTAATAATATGCTCGTACTCCTTGTATATGAAGTTTCTCTTAAGCTTGAGTGTGGGTGATAACTCGCCGGTTCCGGGTGTCCATTCTTTGTAAACCAGCCTGGATCTCTTTATTTGTTCGTGGAGAGCCAGGTTTTTGTTGATCTCTTTCACTTCTTTCTGGTATCTGGCAACTACTTCGGGTATCTGAATCAATTCTTTATTATCGCGGTACTTTACATCATGAATTGAGCACCAGTTATGCAGGAACTCAAAATTAGGAGATATAAGAGCGCTTGCAAATTTTTCATTTTCTCCGATAACCATAAGCTGTTGGATGAAGAATGATTCCTTAAATTTATTCTCGATTACTTGTGGAGCAATATATTTACCACTGGAGAGTTTAAAGATCTCCTTTTTCCTGTCAGTGATTTTCAGGTACTTATTATCAATCATCATACCGATATCACCTGTATGGAACCACCCATCTTCATCAATAACCTCTTTAGTAAGTTCTGGTTTATTATAATAGCCCATCATAATATTCGGACCTTTACATAGTATTTCTCCATCATCAGCAATCTTTACTTCCACATCTTTAATTAGGGGACCAACGGCACCAACCATAATCTCATCCGTAACCATATTACCAACAGCAACTACTGGGGAGGTTTCAGTAAGTCCATACCCTTCGAGTACGCGAATCCCGGCAGCCCAAAAGATAGTAGCTAACCTTGGCTGTAATGCAGCACCACCGGAAACAATTATGCCAACATTACCACCCAAAGCTTCACGCCATTTGCTAAATATAAGTTTATTAGCAATTTTAAGTCTTTGTTTGTAGAACCATGAGTTCGCTCCGTGGAGTTTAAATTTCATTCCAAGGTTTACAGCCCAGAAAAAGATTTGCTTTTTAATATAGGGCAGGTCTTTACCTTTCCCGATAATTTTGTCATAAACAGTTTCAAGGAGCCGCGGAACAGTAGAGAATAATACAGGTTTTATATCTTTCAGATCGTTTACAATAGTTCCCATATTCTCAGCATAATAAATACTTACTCCTTTATATTGAAAATGATAGTTAAGCATTCTTTCATAGATATGACACAAGGGAAGAAAACTTAGAGAATTTGATTCCGGCCCGTAAGGATGAACTGTAGAGGAGGCAATAACATTGCTCATAAGATTAGAATGACTAAGCATTACTCCTTTAGGGTTCCCGGTGGTTCCTGAAGTATAGATCAGGGTAACCATATCTCCAGGCTTAATACTCTCTTTAATATTGATAAGTTCATCTCTGTATTTATCAGCATTTTCTTTACCAAGTTCTTTAACTTCGGTCCAGTTTTTTGCTCCTTCAACCTTATTAATTGTATAAATACCTTCAATACTCGCAGCTTTATCAACAATGGGCTTGATCTTCTCAAATAAGCCTTTATCTGACACAAAGATCAGTTTCGGTTTCGCATCATCAAGAATATATTCATACTCCTCCACACTAATGGTTGGATAAATTGGAACAAGTATCATTCCGGCCTGGCTGATACCCATGTCAATAAAATTCCATTCGGGCCGGTTATTGGAAACCATAGCTACTTTATCACCTTTCTTCAGTCCAAGACTTAGAAGTCCGTAACTAACAATAGTTGCAAGTTCAACATAGTCTTTAGTGCTGTATTTGACCCACTGGTTATTTTCCTTGCCCGCAAGGATGTCATCCTTTTGCGGATAGTTTTCCAGTAACCTGTCTAAAATGTTAAAAGTTCGTGTCATTTCCATGTTTTTTGTTTTATATGTGGTCTCCAAATATAGATATTTTTATATAAAGTTCGACCAGACCTTATTTAAAGAAATGAATATTCGAAAAGAAGAGGTGTAAGTAATTACAGAACAGCGTATTGCTATTGAACAAAAATATGTAAGTTCTTCGAACGAAGACTCAATAGGTTGTTATTGCAGAAAAGCTAATCTCTGTTTTTCTTTACAGGATTATAGATATTCTCAATCAATTCCTTATATTTTTTAAGGATGAAGTGTCTGCGAAGTTTCAGGGTTGGCGAAAGCTCGCCGGTCCGGACACTCCATTCCTCGCTGACCAGAATAAACTGTTTGATTTGTTCCGGCATTCCGAGAGATTGGTTGGATTTGTTTATTTCTTCCTGAAACCGGTTGATTATGACCGGTAGTTGTATAAGCTTTTTTCGGTCATGGATCTTTATTTTATGAATAGTTTCAAGCCATTTGTTTAACATGTCAAAATTTGGAGATATTATAGCACCGGCAAACTTTTCTCCTTCACCGATAACTATTACCTGGTCTATCAATCCGGATTCATTTAACCGGTTTTCAATTACCTGGGGGGCTACATATTTCCCATAAGAGGTTTTAAACAGTTCCTTTTTTCTTCCTGAGATTTTCAGAAAATTCCCGTTCTGTAATTTGCCAATATCGCCAGTATGGAACCATCCATTTTTATCAAGCACTTTCTTTGTCAGTTCAGGGTTTTTATAATATCCTAACATAACGTTTGGTCCTTTACATAGAATTTCACCGTCGCCGGCAATTTTTACCTGAACACCATTAATTACAGGGCCAACAGTTCCAATGCGTGATTTATCAAGGGGATAATGATTTAGAGTGATCAGTGGAGAAGTTTCAGTTAGTCCGTATCCCTGGAAAACCGGAATTCCTGCAGCCCATAATACTTTTTCAACATTTGTTTGTAAAGAAGCGCCGCCACACCCAATAAACCGGACTTTTCCGCCAAAGGCTTTTCTTATTTTGCGAAATACAAGAATACCGGCAACTTTTCTTTTCAACTTATAAGATGCTTTTAGTTTATGGTTATTTGGATATTCCCCGGCAATCTGTAATGACCAGTCAAGTATATTTTTCTTAATTCCTTTTAAGTTACTCCTTTGGTTATGCATAGCCAAATACACTTTCTCAAGAAGCCTGGGAACCGTCGTAAATCCATCTACTTTTGTCTCACACAGGTTTTCAGGTATGGTTCTGAAGCTTTCAGCATAATAAATTCCGGTTCCGGAATATTGAAACTGGTAATTTGATGTTCTCTCAAAGATATGACACAAAGGAAGGAAACTCAATACTTTGTGTTTTGGTCCTAAAGGCTGGAGTTTTGAGGAGGTAAGAACATTTGAAATTATATTTCTGTGTGAAAGCATTACCCCTTTTGGAAATCCTGTTGTTCCTGAGGTATAGAGAAGTGTTGTAAAATCTTCCGGTTTAATACTTTGTTTTATCTCTTTTAGTTTTTCCTGAAGTTTATTTTTATTCTTTCTTCCCAGTTTTACAATTTCGTACCAGTTATTGATGTCTTTTATCCTGTCAAATGTGTAGATGTCCTTAATTTCATCAACCTCACTGATTATGGGATGAATCTTGCGATACAATATTTTATCTGAAATAAAAACCAGCTTTATTTCTGCTTCTTTGAATATGTATTGGTAATCACTTCTGCTGATGGTGGGATATACCGGAACATGGATCACACCGATCTGGCTCATCCCCATATCAACAAAATTCCATTCAGGCCGGTTATTTATACTTACAGTTGCAATTTTATCACCTTTCCTAAAGCCCATTCCCAGAAGGCCTAAGCTGACTAAATTTACTAATTCAACATATATTTCTGTACTGAACTTTTTCCAGTTACCATTCCTTTTAAAGGCAAAGACATCATCCCTGGGGTGATTCTTTAATATATGATCTAATATATCGAATATCCGTGTGGGCATATGCGTTGTTAGTTTGCTTTCTATAAATATACGAAAAGTACATCAATAAAATGAATGTAACTAATTAGTCGGCAGTCTACAGTCCCGGAAAAACAGAAATCTTCGATTTCATATTTTTCCGAGGATCCTCGAACATTCCAGCTTACTGGAAGCCTCACGACCGGCATGTGGGCAGGCCTGTGGGAGTGGAGTAAAATACATTTGAAAAGAAGTATGAGTAATTTTGAAATTATAAAAAAATGATAGTCTTTTGTAAGAACAAACGACATAAGAAATTTGAAATTATGAAACTTCCATGTATTATTTAATGCACAAACAAAAATGAATAAATAATGATTGCGCAACAGTATCCATATTTTTCCACATGGAAGTTCACGAGCGGGTTTGCGCCATGGGCTTTTGTGGGAGCAAGTAACAACCGAACTGCCGATAGGCAGTGAGCTCGCGAATACCTTTGAAAATAAATTTATTTATGAGCAAATACCACAGAACTTGTAAAAAGATAGAAAATATAAGTAACCTTGTCACTAACATAAAAGATTTAAACGTATGAAAACAAAAACATTTTTCTTCCTGTTGATAAGTATGACTTTTTTAGCTTTTAAAAGTGACAAACATGCTTTTCGTATTTTTAATAGTGAAGGCAAACCGGTGAAGTATCAAAAAATGCTTGAAAATCTGGAAGGGGCTGATATTGTTTTTTTCGGCGAATTACATGATAACCCAATTGCTCATTGGCTTCAATATGAGCTTACCCGTGACTTGTATAATATAGAAGGTGAAGACTTGATTCTGGCAGCAGAAATGTTCGAAGCAGATAATCAACTGTTGATGGACGAATACCTGAGTGGACAGATATCAGAAAAAAAATTCGAAGAAGAGGTGCGCTTATGGAACAATTATGCGACTGATTATAAACCACTTGTGGTATTTGCAAAAGAGAACAATATTCGTTTCATAGCTTCCAACATTCCGCGCCGCTATGCTTCGGTTGTTTTTACTAAAGGATTTGAAGGCCTTGATGAATTATCTGATGAGGCAAAAACTTATTTCCATCCATTACCTGTTCCATACGATAGTGAGGTTGAATGTTATAAATCGATGATGGAAATGGGGGGAATGGGAGTACCCCAAAATCCAAATCTGCCCAAAGCTCAGGCTGTAAAGGATGCTACTATGGCCCATTTTATCATGGAAAACCGGCAGGAAGGGAAAATGGTTATACATTATAACGGAAGTTACCATTCCGATAATCACCAGGGTATTGTTTGGTATCTTTTGCAGAAACAGCCAGATTTGAAAATAGTTACTATTACAACAAAGCTTCAGGAAAAAATCGGTGAAGTAGAAAAGGAAAATATTGGTTCAGCAGACTTTATTATACTGGTTCCTGAAACAATGACCCGTACTTACAGGTAGATGAAAGAAAGGCAGAAGGCAGAAGGCAGAAGGCAAAAGGGAAGAAAGTTGAGTGGTTGAGTAAGGTGAGTAGGTGAGTAAGGAAGAAAGAAGAAAAGAAAGTAAGAAGTATGTAGTAAGTAGGAAGAGGTGAGAGGTGAGAGATGAGAGATGAGGGGATGAAGAGGCGAAAAGGTGAAGATGAGAAAATGTGAAATGTCGTGACAAACCAGTAACCAGTAACCACAGTGAAATATGCTCCTTCGTCGCATTTCACGTGGCAAGCCAGTAACAAGTAGCCAGTATCAAGGCAAAACGGGAGTAAGTTAAGTAAGGCGAGTAGGTGAGTAAGTTGAGTTATGAGCTTTCCGAAACAATTTCTTTTGCCTTACTAATAGCATCTTCCAGTCCGGATGGGTTTTTGCCTCCTGCTGTGGCGAAAAATGGCTGACCGCCACCTACACCATTAATTTTTTTTACAATTTCGCTAATAATAATCCCTGCATCCAGACCTCTCTCATTTACCAGGTTATCAGATATCATTAATGCAAGGTTTGCTTTACCGTTTATTTCAGCTCCGATCAGCAGAAACAAATTTTCCAATTCATTTTTCATTTGAAAAGCCAAATCTCTCATTGCCCCGGCAGAACTAATCTCAATTACTTCTGCAATAAAGTTAATTCCATTGATTTCCAATGCTTTGCTAATGAGATTTTTTCTGATTATTTTTAGCCGGTGTTTTTCCAGGGCTTCTATTTCCCTGGACATCTTAGTGTTATCGGTAATAAGCTCTTTTACCTGGTCTAATATTTTCCTTGATGACTTAAAAGTGTTTTTGATCTCGTTAATGATCTCCAGTTGGTCACGGATATATTTTTCGGCTTTTACAGCAGTAATAGCTTCTATTCTCCTGATACCGGCAGCGACAGCACCTTCGGAAGTTATTTTAAAAAAGCCGATCTGACCTGTGGCAGCAACATGTATTCCTCCACAAAGTTCAATTGATTCACAAAATTGGATAACTCTAACGATATCGCTGTATTTCTCACCAAATAATGCAATAGCTCCTATATTTTGTGCTTCCTCCATCGGGATATTGTAACATTTCTGTTTTGAATTTTCACGAATCAGGGAATTG
>JAUVHQ010000297.1 GCA_030593185.1 Bacteroidota bacterium | reverse complement strand
AATAGCTTTTGCTCTTTCATTGGCAACCTCTGCCGTTTGTTTTACCTCTTCAATGGTAGTGGTTGTTTCACCTATTGCTGTGGCTGTTTCAGTGGAACTTGCTGTTAGCTGGGAGCTTGTGGCAGAAATTTCTGAAACCATAGTTGTAAGAACATTCACTGCTTCCAGAATATCATTAATCTGTCTTTTCAGATTAGCTACCATGCTTCGAAACGCGTTAGACAGAACGCCGATTTCATCAGATCTTTCGGACTCAGGCAGCTCAGCACTAAGGTCCCCTTCACCAACCTTAACAGCTATTTCTGAAATATTTTTGATAGGTTTGGAAATGGAATTTGTAATGATAAATGAGATCATGAGAGCCAGAACTATAGTTACAAGGATGAAAATAAGCAGAAGTGTGTTAGCCCTGGATATCGCTTTCTCCATTTTAGCTTTTTGGTCAGTACGGGCTGTTTCACTCGTATCTATTAGTTTCCCGGCGGCATTCAACATATTGGATTCAGCCTGGTTCTGCTGGTCCATCATGTCAGTATAATCATCGAAATAAGCATGATAACTGCTCAGGGCAGAAATAACAGCATCGATCTGGTTAATGTTTAATTGTTTCAGGAATCGGGATTTAAGATCATTGGTTAGTGTCATTATTTCGTCCATCCGTTTATTATGGTTGTCGAACCATTGTTGTTCTTCAGAAATGATATACTCTTTCTCATGTTTCCTGGTCTCTAAAAACCACCATCTTATCCGGCCGGCATCATCTGCTTTAGTAACCCTTTGCTGGATTTGTGTAATGCCTAATCCTGCTCGCAGGTCCGATGATAACTGACCTTTCTGATCCTGGCGAAGTAATTCGATCTGGGTCAGGACTTCGTTAGCCTGGGTTCTCATTTCTTCCATATTTAAACTTTTTTCATTTTCAGTTTTTACATATGAATTGAAAGACCTCTGATAATTTTTCACTGCACTGATAACTGTGTCCATTTGATCTTTGTTAATCAGTTGATTGAACCTGTCTTTTGTAGTTTTGGCCTGGTCCAGAATTCTTTGGATTCCATCATCAACTTCTGACAAGTAATCTTCACCACCCCTTAAAATGTAGTTTTTTTCAGCCCGACGAGTTTCCAGGGCATACTTAACTAAGCGATTTGTATCATCGGCCTTTATAACCCGGTTTTGCACATTTTTGATACCATTATAACCAACATAGGCTATAATGATCAACAAGATGAGGGTCAGTCCAAAACCACTGGCGATCTTGGTTCCAATTTTTAGATTTTGAAACATATTAGCTAATTTCATGATAATTCTCCTTTTATTTAGTTTACTAATTAATAAATAACTTTAATTGACATATAACTTTTTACCCTGACGAACCTTTGGTTATCAGGATCTTCGACTTTTATCTTATAACATTTAACATATAACAATTAACATTTTATTATTTTCACACAACTTCTTCATTCACAATAATCCTTTCGTCTGAAAATATCTTTTCCACATCAAGAATGATCAACTGATCACTGGTTACACCCTTCATATACTCGGCACGGATATCTGTTAGTGTTGGAAGTGTTGACTGAATTTCCCTGACCGGAATGGAACGGATACCTATGATGACATCTGCCAGGATACCAGCTTCCATTCCCCGGGCGTGTATGATTATTACCTTGTTAAGGTCGCTTAAACCCTTATCAGGCAGGTCAAAAAATTTCTTTATATCTATGATAGTCTGGATTTGCCCACGGACATTGAAAATACCAAGAATGAACGGGGGTGTGCAGGGCATAAGTGTAAGGTCTTTTAACGGGTATACTTCAACAATGTTATTTAATTCAATTCCGTACCTTTCATCAGCCAGCATAAACTCTGTCACCGTTAGGTATTCTGCTGCCAATTCTTCTTCTTTTACCTCCCGTGCAAGAGCTTTGGTTCTCGCCTTAAGGATTTTTTCCTTTTCCTTGTCAGTAATTTGCCAGCCCTGTTCAAGTTTTTCCCGGGCCGCTTCCAACTGCGAATGGATCTTTTTCCAGTCAATAGTTAATGTTTGATCTTTTTTTGCGGTTTTGATTTTTTCTTTCATATTTTTGTTTTAATGATCTCAATCAATCTCCCGTTAGATACTCCGTCCGAATCAGGAAGAATATCATCTTCCTTATATGTATTCAAAACTGATAGCGCATTATCAAAATGTTTTTCCGCTTTTTTGAAATTTCCTTTCCGGAGAATTATGTTTCCCAGTGTATAATGTGCAAGCACATAATCAGGATCAAGATAAATTGAGCGGTTAAGTGAAGATATTGCTTCCTCAATCTCCCCCTGTTCCTGGAAGATCAGGGCAAGCAGATAATAACACCCCGGGTTAAATTTATTAATCGCAATTTCTTTTTCACACCACTCAATTGCTTTACTGAATTTCCCCTGGTTTGAACAAGCTTTTGCTAAAAGGGTTATTGCTTTACAGTCCTTATGATTTTGTAAAAGATGTTCTGTCAATATATTCTCTACCTCCGGATAATTGCCCTGCTCGTATAATGTCAATACTTCCTCATAGGTTTTTTGCTTTACTTCTTCTGTTTTTGGTTTTTCCAGTCTGCTTTTAGTTGTAACATCCCAGACAGGGAGAGGTGGGCTTTCCGGGGCAGGCAAGGGAACTACAGGAAAAGCTTCAGGATCATAATCAAATATGGGTTGATGTGTAAAATCGGGGGGGGTTACCCAAAATTCTTCCATTACACCGGATTTCATCAGATCTTTCCTGAAAAAGATTGCATCGGGCAAATTAACCATTACGAACCGTGACATGTGAACAGATGAACCCTCACTTCCACTTACAAGCAACCATCCCCCATTCAGAAGTGATTTGTAAAAACGTTTGATAATTTTCTTAACGAGCTGTGGACGAAAATACATTATCACATTCCGGGAAAATATGATATCCATAGCAGTGGTATTATTTAGGAGTGATGGATAAGGATCTTTTGCCAGATTGTGATAAGAAAATGAAACCATTTTTTTAATATAAGGCATAATTTTATAGCTGTTTTCCTTTGTTCTGCTGAAATATCCATCTTTTACCCATTTCGGCGTACCCCTGAAAGACCATTTATTATAAATCCCTTCTTTAGCCTTTTTCAGAGCCCGGGGATTGATATCGGTAGCCAATATTGAAATGCTCCAGTCTTTAAGGTCAGTTATCATTTTATGGAGCAAAATGGCAATTGAATACGGCTC